>PNBI01000031.1 GCA_003135935.1 Methanomassiliicoccaceae archaeon | reverse complement strand
ATTTAAATATTATCAAGACATAATTTTCTATACCAAATGATCGAGAAGGAATTGATGAGCGAACTCCGCTCGCTGAGGAGCGATATCGGGGAATACAACGATCGAATGATCCATCTGAGGTTAGAGGATTTCAAGTCAGCGTTCGTAGCTCAGATGCGCGATATTTTGGCGGAGGAAGGTCGCCGGACCATCGGCTCGGGCCTTTCGCAGGCGGGGAAAGACTCCGGGTGCAATCTGAAGACCGCTTGCCACGAAGAGATCAGGTCTAAGATCGAAGAGGCGATTGAGATGCTGAAGCGAGAGGACCAAAAAGGTGCGTTGGGCCTTCTCAACAGGATCGAGACGACCATATGCAGTGATCCGTCACCCTGCCTCGATAGCGACTGCTCAGACAAAGCCTTGGAGACCATTCATGAGGTAAAGGCGTTGCTTTCTGCTTATTTCACGCTCAGACCTAAATTATTGGAGGGAGGCGAGTCGGTCGCCCATGCCAACAACGTCGCGCTCGAGGCAGGACCCTCATCCCAGGACGTCGAGCGAGCGATTGCTCCACTCTCCAACTCATGGCGCATCACCATTCTGAGAATGTTGGGCCAAAACGAGCACACCATGTCAGAGATCGGGAGAGCGCTCAACATGAAGACCGGGCATCTACAGTTCCACATGCGGGCGCTTAAGGAAGCCGGCTACATCGCCAGCGATCGGCGAAGAAAGACTTACTCCATAACTGAAAGGGGGGAAAGGGCGATGCGCGGGCTCGCCGAGCTCATGGCAAGCCTCGGCTGAACCCACGAATCAGGACACGCGATTGTTATCGCGCATTGCTTTGGCCTGTTCATTACCGCTAGAACACCCAAATCACCATGACAAAGTAAAGTGCCAGAAGCGGAGCGAAAGCTACCAGCCATCCAGGTCGCTTCCATCTATAGACTTTATTTCCATCCATAGGCTCGAAGGGCATGAAGCTGTAGACTGCCGAGAGCAGGTTCATCGAAGCTCCGAGTATTCCGATGGAGGCAATGAACCCCCCAGCGGGTATCAGGAGCAAGAAGGGGATGAAGACCAGGAAGCTGGTCGTGGGACCGATTCCGTAGATCACTGCCCTCTGCTTCGGTGTCAGTTTCTCGGTGTTGTTGATAGCGGTACGCGCAGGAAGGCCGAACACCGATCCAAACAGAATTCCTGTGAAGAGCATGATGCCAGTGCCGAGCCACCAGAACTGATATTCGCTCGTGACTTTGTACCTACGGGCCGCGAACCGGTGCATCAGGTCATCGACAATTACCACCAGACCAGCGACTAAGATATAGAGCACCAAAAGGTCGGGCTGCAATAGCTCCTTCTTTGAAGCGATCAGGAAAGTTATGCCTAGGACGACCGAGGCAAAGGTGATCGCGCCCAGTTCATATTTCGAGAAAGTAAGGAAGACTTCATGGCGCACCTGAGCCACACCTTTCTCCGGCTCGAACTTCCCAAGCACCTTGAAGAACTTGCTGCTGATGTGCGTTTTGAAATAGCCGGTCACGAAGTCCACTAGCATGTTGATTCGGAACCCTCTCCTGGTTTCGGTCTCACCACCGCTCGCTGATGAGGCTGCCTTGCCTGCGCCTGCGGCTAGGAGGGCATTGCCCGGGCTGGCCAAGGCGACAGCAAGCAAGCCTATCACCGATCCTGCAACGATTGCCGCCGCAGGACCCGCCGCCTGCTGGATGAAGCTGTTATCGGCAGGGAGCGGCAGGTTTGACCCGACCCCTCCACCGATCCTGATGGCGATGAGGTCGTCCGAGCCAGAGTTATATGTATTGGTGTTCCCCACTGCGAGGAACGAACCATCGATGTTGTGCAGTTGGACAGAGCCAGAGACATTAGTGCTGGGCAAACCGAATGTTGAATCCCAGAGCTGATTCCCCTCCTCGTCTGTTGCCACTATATAGATCTTTGAGAGCGCAGGATCGAACGATGAGCTCGACCCCCCGAAAATCAGTCCATTAGGGACGTGGAACACCGAGTAACCGTAATCGTTCTTGCTACCACCATACGTTTTGTTCCAAAGATGATTGCCAGCCGAGTCGGTCCTAACGGCAAAGAAGTCAGTCAACCCACTGCCTCTCCCGTCCGTCTGGCCAGAGAGCACGAACCCTCCATCTGGCATCTCCACATAGGCATTGCTGTTTCACGTGCCAAAGTGATTCTGCCAGAGCATCGTCCCCGCGGCATCGGTCCGCACGATGTAAGCTTGAGCCGTCGAGGTGAAAGATTGGGTAAAGCCTGATAGCGCATAGCCGCCGTCCGAGGTCTGGATGACTGCCCGGCCCCAATCGGTCCCGCTGCCCCCGTAAGTCCGCTCCCACTGGGCGACTCCAGCAGAGTCGGTTTTTATCAAATAAACGTCAGCCTGGCTCTTGTATCCGACGACTGCGTAACCACCGTCGTTTGTCCGGGTCACTCCGAAGGCAGCGTCGAAAGTGCCATTGCCTAGCTGCCGATCCCAAACCAGGGTTCCGTTTCCGTCAACTTTGAACAACCACATCTTGAAGTGGCCCACGGTCGCGTTCATGGTTGCTCCGGCGATGACGAATCCACCGTCCGTACTGTTCACGATGGAATAGCCCCAGTTGCCAGATGGGCCGCCAAATGTGCGATTCCATAATTCATTCCCGGCGTAATCCACCCTAACGACGAAGGAATCGAAGATCCCTCCATGGCCATATGATTTGGTTACGCCCAGCAGGGCGAAGCCTCCGTCCCCGGCAGGGGCGGCGGTATAACCCGTGTCGCTGGCTGGCCCACCGATCACTTCGCGCCAGGATGTCCACGGGCTGGAAGATTCACCTGTCAAAACCTCTGTGAAATGGTAGTAGTCATATTGAGTGGCGCTTTGCCAGGGAGAGACTGAATCCATACCCACCGCCTGCGAGGGCGTACTATTGTCCACATAGGTGTTCACAAGTTGGCCATTTAGATAGAAGTTGAGGGTGTTGCCAGTCTTTTCCATGGACATTACATACCAATGGTATCTCTCCAAAGCCATCGTTCCGAAGCTTAGGACCTTGACACTGTCTAGGTAGAATTCGAACTCGTTGTACCAGCCATCGAGAGAATACCCATACGAATGAGCGTCGGTTACGACGTTGACACCCACAGAGCCACCGCTCCCCGTAGTCCACATCCCTCTGGTTTCCGCCTTCCAGTTCAGGATGCCCGAAGGGAAGCCGCGGTAATGAATGGAGGTTGCTGGACTAGTGAAATTGAGCACAACGCTACTCTGGTTCAGATAGGTGAAAGCGGGGACGTCGATTGTCCAGCCAGCAGCCGTCATTTCGTTCAAGTTTGCATAATCCATGTGGTCAGTCCAAGAGAAAATCGCTGGCGCTCCTGTTCCCATGGGCAGAGCACTAACGAAGCTCAATAGAATCCACCCTAGCACTCCTGCTGTTATGAATGCCTTTCTCACTCCTTCCCCCCCACTAAAGGCCCAAAGCATTTCATTTCGTGATATTTATAACGTCCCAATAAGCACCAACCATCGAGGTGCTGATGAGACGAGTTTATCATTCGACTCGGTCATCATGATTGCGGGAGTGGTAGCGAAGATGGGCAACGGGATAGACATCCCTCGGGATGTCGATGCCAGGATGAAGAAGGTAATGGGAAGCGGGTACGCTGCCTTGATCGGGACGAGGATTTTGAGTATCAGCCCTGAAGAGGTCCAGGTTGAGATGGACCTTGATGACAAGCTGAATGGTTTTGGCATCGGGCACGGTGGGGCGGTCTTCTCTCTAGCAGATGAGGCATTTGCAATCGCGGCCAATCAGGGGGAATATCCCCAGGTTGCCATGTCAGCGAGCATAAAGTATCTTAGACCAGCCAAGGGTCGGCTGACCGCCGTGGCGCGGAAGGCAAAAGAGGACGATCGGGTCTCGGTCTATGCTGTTCTAGTCTACTCCGGGAACGAGCTGGTGGCGGAATTCGAGGGAATCGGATTTAAGCTCAAGAAGTGATGCGTCCCAGAGTCGTTGAGGATGATAATATTTCAATCTTAAACACCATCTTATTGGCATATTTTATTTTGAATTTGCTAGCCTTCGCCTTATATGGGCTCGACAAGGGAAGGGCGATCAGGGGAGGGCGGCGGATCAAAGAAATCTCCTTGCTGCTCGCCGCTCTATTGGGACCGTTCGGGGCTTATCTGGGAATGAAGATTTTTCGTCATAAAACCAAGATATTGAAGTTCAAGCTGGTCCTAATCTTCCTTCTTCTCCATGCGGCCTTGATTGTATTTATCCTGATTGGCGCAGCAAATCTGGCTTGAGCTATGAGCTCATTCCCGCGTCAATGAGACACGCTAAGGAGTTGACAGCCGCTTCAGACGCGGGAAAAGTAGATTAACTAACAGCTCTCGAGCATGTTCGTGAGGTGCTCGAAATGAGCGAGATTGACAACACTCTAAAGGATATCAAGAAGACCCTGGGAATGGTGCCTGGCTTCATGAAGGCCTTGCCAGAGGACGCACTCGTCCACGAATGGCCTATCTGGAAGCGATACACCGTTGAGCAGACGGAGATACCGGAGAAATACCGGGAACTGATGGGGCTTGCCATTGCCGCCAACATAAAATGCCCATATTGTCTGTTCTTCCACAGTGCAATGGCGAAAATGGCGGGCGCAACAGATGAAGAGCTTGCTGAAGTTGCTGTTTTGGCAGGATTGACATCTAGATGGAGCGCGATCCTTCATGCCCAGATGTACGACTTGGATACCTTCGAGAAGGAAGGTCAGAAGATCGGGGGGTTCCTGAGCAAGAAAAAGTGAAGGTGCGGCTGCCGGGATTCGAACCCGAGTTTGAAGCTTGGGAAGCTTCAGTCATAACCACTAGACCACAGCCGCGGGTGTGCTTCAGACTAAACGCCGTGCTCTTGATAAATCTTTGGAAAAGGGGTTGGCCAGTCGGTTCGAGGCCATCGAAATACGGCACGAACCGACCAATTAGGCTGACCTATTTTATCATCTCGAGCTGGCTGATGATGTTCCAGATCAAGGTGCGGCCATGCAACGGAATGTTAGGGTCGTTCGCCAACTCATCGAGAATGAAAACTGCACTGGCCGCTCGGACGTCCATCGCCTCCTTGGACTGTTGCAGCCTCTCCTTCGCGCTGGTTGCTCCCCTTCGTATGTTCCTCGGCACTGATGTGTCCTCGGCCAACTGGTCTAGGACCTCGATGATCTGTTTGAGCTTCGCGTCTGAATCCATTGAATCACCTCATGAATTGGAACAAGATAGCTACTTGCCGCTCTCCTTGACGTCTGCGTTGGGGTCGAACCTGAGCTCGCCCCTCTCCTTGAACGTGCTGACCACCATGAGCGTTCTGGTATCCTTAACGCCTTCGATCTTTGAAAGGTCGTCGACGATGAACCGCTTCAACTGGTTATAGGTCTGCACCTTGACCTTGGCCACAATGTCCGTGTCCCCGGTCACTAGAAAAACATCCTCCACCGCCAGGAATCCCGAGACCCTCTCGGCAATCTTGTCAACGTCCTTGGTATCGACCTTAAGGTTGATCAAAGCGGTGACCTGGTCGTCCCCGTAATAGGTGGACATCACCGCCTCATACTCCGTCTTCTCGTTCTCCTGCATTCTTACCCCTCCTGGAGCTCGGAACTCTCTTCATGGCACATGTCGTTCCGTGTCAGAAGATCGGTCCTAACGAACTTTCCCGCGCCGGGGCCAGATCATACTGCGGTTTCGAATTCCTCTTGAAGGTCGATAATCACCTGCTCGAGCACCTCTTCGAAGCTTGAGGAGCGATACTCCCGCATTCCACCTAGATCGCTTTGAACTCTTGCGATATAGGTATTGTTATTCTTGAGGAATTCAACGTTGCACAGGGTCTCTTCCATCGTTCACTCACCTCTAGCCCACTTGGTATCACGAGGGTTGATGACATTCCGGCGAATGCTTGGTTTAGTATATAAGAACTTGGTAAGGTGTAGCAGGGACGCGCTCATTTGTGCGGGAGGTCTGGAGGAGGGAAAAGTCTGCCCCTAATGGATAATTGATTGCATATCCTAGCTTTTCTGATCATTCCTATCGACGGTTTTCTCCATGTAGATAGCGTCCTTTCCCTTACCATAGTAGTTCGGGATGGTGCCTGTGATGCGATATCCCAGGGAGAGGTAAAGGTTCGTGGCGGGGACGTTCGACGTCCCAACCTCCAAAGAAACGATGTGCAATTCATGCTTCCGCATCTCCTCCTCCAGGAAGGCGAGCATGGCCTTGGCAAGCCCGCGATTGCGATAATCCGGTTTGACCGCAATCGTAACCAGTCGCGCTCTCTTCCTTCTGGCATCCTCAAAGAAAGTGGCGTAGCCAGCCTTTTCGTCGTCCAGTTCGGCTATCACGTTATGGAACTCCTCGTCGGAGAGAAGCTGCACTATCAGTTCCTTCCGGTAGCTTTCCTCACCGAAGGACGACCTCTCGATATCGATCATCTCTTCCAGGTCCTTCATGATGGCGGGGCGCAGGCGCACAGTTGGTTATGCGAGCGCCATATTTTTAAGCCTACCAGTCCTCGACTCGCGGAACAACGGCCAGCGGCGGAGAACCCCTGCGGACCGAAACTGAAAGATATCCATAAGTTATTGGACTGAGCATGAGCGCGCCCAAATCGATCAAACACGTTCTGGCATCGGCCCGCACCGGAGAGGAGGCGACCATCCGCGGTTGGATCTACCGGACCCGGAGCAGCGGAGCTATTGTCTTCGCGGTGGTGCGCGACTCAAGCGGCATTATCCAGGTCACGGCGAAGAAAGGCAATCTGCCCGATGCGGACTTGGGGGCGGCGAAATCCGCGGCCATCGAATCATCGGTCATCGTCACCGGCAAGATATTCGAGGACAAGCGTGCACCAAGCGGCTACGAGATGCGAGCGAGCTCCTTCCAAGTCATCGGGGCAGCAAGCCCGTTCCCGATTACAGAATACCAGAGCGAGGAGCTGTTGCTCGACAACCGCCATCTCTGGATCAGGTCCAGGGAGCAGACGGCCGTGATGAAGGTAAAGGCTTCGATCATGGACGGTGCTAGACAATGGCTGAAGCAGAACGATTTCGTGGAGGTGACGCCGCCGATACTTACGCAGAACGCATGCGAGGGCGGGGTGACCCTCTTCAAATTGAAGTACTTCGATCGGGAGGCATTCCTCAGCCAGAGCGCGCAAATGTATCTGGAGGCACTGATATTCTCCTTGGACCGGGTCTACTCTCTCACACCATCGTTCCGGGCGGAGAAGTCTCGAACGACGAGGCATCTGACCGAATACTGGCATCTAGAGCTGGAGGAGGCCTGGGTGGATAATTCTGGCAACATGGAGATTCAGGAAGGCCTGGTGAGCGCCATGGTAGAGAACGCGCTGCGAGAACGACGCGAAGAGCTGACCCTTCTCGGGCGGGATCCGGACGACCTCAAGGAGGTGCGCCCACCGTTCACCAGGCGGAGCTACTCAGACGTCATAGGGGAGCTCAAGGCGAAGGGGCACGATGTCGAATTCGGTTGCGATCTGGGCGCGGTGGAGGAACGGGCCGTGACAGCAGACGAGAAGGTGCCGATGTTCGTCACCAACTTCCCTAAGGAGATCAAGGCGTTCTATATGAAGGAGGATGAAGTGGACCCTCGAACGGTAAAATGCGCCGACCTGCTCGCGCCTGAAGGTTATGGGGAGATCATCGGCGGAAGCGAGAGGGAGACGGACGTCAACAAACTGATCGAACGCCTGAACAACTTAAACATCCCGATCGAGGCTTACGAATGGTACCTCGATCTGCGTCGATTCGGATCCGTGCCCCATTCCGGTTTTGGCCTTGGCATCGAGCGCGTGGTACGATGGGTATGCAAACTGGAGCATATCCGGGACGCAATACCGTTCCCCCGCACCGTGGCTCGGGTCTACCCCTAAGCGAGGCGCTTGGCCATTTGAACGTATAGATCGATCGCCCTCTCCAGCTGGAAGCGTTCCACATATTCGTCATCCGCATGCGCCATGTTCATCGCTCCAGGCCCACAGACGATGACGTTGTTGTTCACCGTGGCATACACCGGAGCCTCGGTTGCGTATGGCACGACGATCAACTCAGATCCACTAAGGTCTTGTGCCGCCTTCGCGATCTCCGAGCTCAGGTCCGCCTCGTAGGCCTCCAGCTCGTACAGCATCTGGATGTCATAGCTCTCGCCCATCAGCTCGTCCATGATTATCGTCCTGGCCTTGCGGTAGGTGAGCGGGGTCGGGAACCTCACGTCGATCTCAGCCTCGCACCTATCTGGAACGATGTTGCTCTTCGTCCCTCCGCGGATCATGGAGATGCAAAGGGTCATGTCCTCGGTGGGACCCTCCGGCCTCTGTCCCAGCCAAGAGAGTCTTTCAAGTAGCCGGCTCATCTTCTGGATGGCGTTCTCCCCCAGCCAGGGCAGGCTGGCATGGACCGCCGTTCCATGCGTAGTGAGCCGGAAGCGAGAGATGCCCTTCTCCTTGTATGCCGGCAAAAGATCGGTCGGCTCCCCGATCAGCACGCCCTTCGCTTCGGTCAGGACATCCAGCTCGCGCAACGCCAAGGCACCGGTCATCTTGTCCTCTTCATCGGTCGTCAGGAAGATGGAGAATGGGAGATCGTCCCTCATCAGCTGCTTGGCGGCTAAGAGCATGGAGGCGCATGCGCCCTTCATGTCCGCCGCCCCTCGTCCGTAGATCCTGCCAGCCACTACCTC
This sequence comes from Methanomassiliicoccaceae archaeon, assembly GCA_003135935.1. GTDB lineage: Archaea > Thermoplasmatota > Thermoplasmata > Methanomassiliicoccales > UBA472 > FEN-33. The sequence goes on along the minus strand of PNBI01000031.1, from coordinate 6,401 downwards.
CCCGGTATCCCTGGTCCATTTCGTCCCTTCGGGGACGGTATCGAGGTGGCCAGAGAGGATCAGTCCGCCCCGACCATTGGTGGCGCTGAGCGCCGGCATGGATTGCTCTCCGTAGGTGCATACGCTCATCCCGATATCCTCCAGCCAATCGTAAGCATAGGAAGCGATCTCCGTCCGCCCGGGGGCCTGGTCGCTCCTGATGGCAAGGAGCTCGAGTAAGGTGGTGACAACGCTGCTTGAGCTACGGGACACGCTCGCCTCCGACGCCCTTTCCATGGCAGCAATCGATGCATAAGGCATTCAGGACGGGGATGGATGAGCGTTCACGACCAGGGCTCATCCCTTCTTCCTCCGGTAGAATGGTGGGCTGACCACCTTCGCCTTAACGCTGGCGCCACGGATGGCGATGTCCAGCTCCGCTCCAATTGTATGATAGGGAGGCCGGACATAACCCATGGCGATGCCCTTCCTCAGGCAGGGCGATAGGGTGCCGCTGGTGATCTTGCCGACAACTTCCCCTCCAGCATGAATGAGGTAGCCATGGCGGGGAACCCCTTTCTCCAGCAGCTCGAGGCAGATCAGCCGCTCGTAGTTATCGGCGGCCTTTTGCCGAGCTAGCGCCTCCTTGCCAATAAAATCGTGATCCGGTTTTACCACCCAATGCGGTCCGGTTTCAAGACTCGTCTGGGTGCCATCGAAGTCCGTCCCGGAAAGCAGGTAGCCCATCTCTAGGCGGAGGGTGTCCCGGGCTCCCAATCCGCAGGGCATGATTCCTCTATCCTTCGCGATGCTCAGCAGGATGCGCCACAATGCGACAACGGAACCCCTTTCGAGCAGGATCTCGAAACCGTCCTCACCAGTATAGCCGGTCCTGGAGACATAGCAGGTCTCGCTGAAGTCTCCGAACGTGCCCTTGGTCCCCGGGTGGCATTGACGCGGGATGAGGTCGCAGAGGAAACCGGATGGCTGAAAGCCCTCGATCCCATTTCCGATGCCCAGTCCGTCAGCGAACAGCTCCAAGAAAGCCCCAGACATGTGCTTGAGGGTTGTAAGATCGAATTGGGTCAGCTCGGCAAGGATTTCCGCGGCCTTGGGACCCTGCAGAGCGATGCACGCCAGGCGCTCGGAGACGTCGATGACCTCCTGCCCTGCCTTGTGCTCGTTCACCCAACTGAGGACCCTATCGGTTGTTGCGGCATTGGGGACCATTAGGTATTCGTCCTCTCGCCAATGGTAAACGATGACGTCATCGATGATATGGCCCTCCTCGTTAAGAATATGGCCGTAAACCGCCTTTCCGACCTCTAGCCCCTCCAGTTCGTTGGTGATCAGTCGGCGGACCAGCTCCTTCGCTTCCTTCCCCCGGATGATGAGGTCCCCCATATGCGAGACGTCGAAGATACCGGCCGACCTGCGGACCGAGACGTGCTCCTCAATGATCGATGTATAGAAAACAGGCATCTCCCAGCCTGCAAATGAGATGAGCTTCGCTCCGAGGTCGACGTGCTCTTGATAGAGGGGCGTCCGCTTCACGTTCCCATCCTCCGGCGTGATAATCGACCGCCGACTAAACTACTTTTCTCATGGCGCTCTGGACGCAAGGGAATCAATGTATCGAGCTCTCCAAGCGCTCCCTAAGGACCTTGGCTGGGATATCAGGCAGCGATATGTAGGTCGTCCTTCCGCCACCAAGGGAGTCGCCCACCACTTTGGTCTCGACTAGCCCTTCGTTGGCGATGTCTTGGATATAGGCCCAGAACTGGGTGTGCGCCCTCGGCCTCTCTCCGAACTCCTCCGCTACCACCTTGTAGGTTTTCTCCACCTCGCCAGTCGTCACATAGGCTTGGTCTCGGATCACTCTAGCGATGGAGAGCAGGACGAGCTTCCTCTGCTTGTCCAGTTCATCGATCTTCGACTCTGTGACGACGGAGTAGGTGAGCGCCTTGGCAGCGCGCACGTGTTCAGCGCTGATCGAGCTCTGCCCTTCTTCCTCTGCCAACATCCCCGCTTTGTCCAGCAGTTCGATTGCAAAGCGCGCATCCCCGAACTCCGAGGCTATGTCTCCGATCAAGCTGGCGCTCTCCCTCCCGATGGCATTGGGGAAAAGAGCTAATATGGCACGGTCGGAGACGATATCCGCCAGTTCTTCCGCGCTGTACTTGTCGAACATGATGGCATTGGCGCGCTTGAAGGTGGACGACGAAGCGGGATCTAGCATGTCCAGGACGTATTTCTGCGAGATCAGGATGAGAGAGAGCGATGCTCTGCCGCCCACCTTCTCCTCATCGAAGCGGGAGAGGTGGTAGATCAGGTCCCCTGCGCCCTTGCGCAGCAGTACATCTGCCTCGTCCAGGACCACGACCAAATGGATCTTGCGCTTCTCGATGTGCTTGCGCAGCGAGCGGAGCATCTCCGCGGAGGAGAACCCCCGGTCCGGGAAATGCTCGTCGAAATGAGTGACCAGCCGGAGCAGGACGCTGCTCTCCGAATTGCGCTGGCGGCAGTTTACGATGACGAAGTCCATCGCCTTCTCCTTCGACTGCGCCTCCTCCAACAAATTGAGGCAGAAGCGCTTGGATGTGGCCGTTTTGCCGGTACCAACCGGCCCGATGAGGAACGCTGACTGGGAGATCCCCTGCTCCAGCACCGGACGGAACAGCATCCATAGCTTGGCGAACTGCGCCTCGCGATGCACAAGTTTCTCCGGAACGTAGTCGAAGGAGAGCTTGGATTGGTCCTTGAAGATCTTCAACGGCCTTTCCTGGTACTGTCCCCTGCTCACTTGAAATCCACCTTCATCTTCTCTTCACCCGGATGAACCCGGAGAAGGGATTCACCTTGACCCCCTTCCTCTCAAGTCGGTCCATCATCAGATTAAGGCCGAGGGAGTCAGAGGCCACATGACCTGAGACCACTATGTTCATGTGCGCCTTTCTAGCTTCCTCAAGGTGGCTCTCGGGCAGGTGCATGCAGACCACCGTTCCCACCCCGGCCTTGGCAAGGCTGTCGTATGCTTCCTTGGGGAGAGCCGCTCCACCGGCCATCTTGACCATGATTTTGCCAGCCCGCCTGCCCTTCTCGCCCACGTACACCTCGGGATTGCTACCATCCCTCATCGCGATGTCGAACTCCGGGATATCGGAAAGCAGAGCGAGGATATCTGAGACCCGTTCTGGCTTGTCCTTATCTATTCGAGCCTGAACGAAACGCTGGGCGAGGTTGTCGCAAGGGCAATGGAGGCACATCAATGGGATGTCCAGCAGCCTCGCAGTATCCACCGCCTGATTGTAGTTAACTGGATGCACGCCGCGGAAGACTTCCTTTATTCTTGGTGCCAGGATATCCTCGGCCACGTTGATGGGGACCCCGAAGCCTTCCAGAAGGCCCTCCTGCACGTGCAGCACCTGGGAGAACATGGCCCTTGCCTTCCCCAGGGGATGATGCCCTATGACGGCATCGATGGCATGCCCCCTCTCCCTCAGCCGGTCGACCAGAAGCAGCTCCGCGGAGCTGATATCGATCCCGCAGAAGAGATCAGTGATTTCCTTTTCTGGCTCCCCATACAAGAGCCTGGAATCGGAGTACGGATTCCAGAGGAGATCGGGATCGAAACGCTCCCTCTCTTTCGGTCCGAGCTTTTCATAGCGCTCCCGATTTGTTCTTAGTTCCGCCTCGATTTGCTTTGGCCCTCTGGCATCGGCCTTGCAGCCTTGCTCGATGGCGAACTCGAAGAGATCGATCAGCTTCATCATGTCCTCGCAAAGAGCGAGATGGGATTATTTAGTGCTTGCCTTCCTCTGGCCAGCAAGTTTTCGCAGCTTAAGCGGAAACCCATCAATCAGCAAATGGCCGATTGGGCACTGACCGAAGATACTAACCGAGAGCGCGTGATAGATTGTTATATTCGCGTATCCATCATATTTTGAGAGAGTGAGACTAATGGTAATGGATCAGATGTTGAAGACCACCATAGGGGTGACGAACGCCGAGGACCTCATCATCGAGGCCCTGAGGGATTTGGTCAAGGACGAGATCAAGCATTACGTTCGCCAGAAAATCAATGAGAATCCCGAGATTAAGCAGGAACTAAAGGAAGCCGTTGCTGAATTCATCAACGCAAAGATGAGCGAGACCTATGCCATCATCAAAATGGGTAAATGCGTGGCGGAGCTCGGCATCCAGATCGTCCCGGCCGACATGAAGGAGAAGCTGGGAAAGGACGTTGCCTCGCTCTTGGAGAAAGAGATGTCGGGCGTTCTCGACAAGATCTGAACCATCTGGCCAAAGGGATCTTAGCCAGTCATCAAGGCGTGGAACGTCAAGGAAGCAGAAGATGGGCCGCATGATCGCGGCCAGGACCACTTTGAGCATTTGGTCAATACCTTAGTGTGGGACCGAGAATTTCCAGTTCTTCGTCCTTCTGGGCGCGTGGGATCTGAAGAGAACCCTCGAATATCGCAGCAAGCAGAACTGGTTCAAAAGTGTTAAAGCGGGAGGTGAAGCCCCCCATGGCCACCCATAATACGAAGATGAGGAACCCAACAGCGATGAAATCCCGCCATTTGATCTTGTGCGTGTAATGTCTCAGGACCTCAATGGTGCCAGCATATAGGATGACGATGAAGACGAGACCGACCAGATCATAGTACGGTCGGTAGATGTAATCGGCCTGCAATCCGTAGAACCCCGCGGTCGCCCGCTGGGCATCAGGTTCGAAGGCATAGAGCACAAGGATCGCCGCGAAGGTGACCAGTGCGAGGCCGAAAGGAATCAGCAGGCGTTTGCGGCCAATCGCTTGGACAGCGTCCCAAAGAAGAAAGAGGATTGTCGTGAAAACAAGCCATATGGCAATCGAGGCTGCGAATTCTCCTATGTTCTGATCGTTTCCACGGAATGGCAACACTACATAGAGTGGTGCTATGGCGATGAGCAGAACCGCAACGATGCCTATCCGAACGGCAGGTTTGAGTTTCAGAGGCTTGACGATGGCAACCCCCGACTCCCAGTGAGTTAGCACGTGAGCGGGCTTCATGTTTTCGATTTGATTCGGAGGCTATCTCCATCGCAAAAGGATGGGATCCTCGGCGCGTATGGCGGGCAAAGTAAGCGATAAAAGTTGATATTCGGGGCAAAGCCCCAATGGGTTTGGGAAGGTCCGCATCCTCGGTCATCTAATTGCGGCCGAGCTGCTGGACCAGGATCGGAAAGGCGGTGGCGAACTGCCTGTTCGGATTAACCGAACAACGCGCCAAGGCCAGCAGCGGCATCTTCCTCGCTGACCTTCTCCTCTTTCTTTTCCTCTTCCTTCTTGACTTCCTTCTTCTCGGCGGCTGGGGCAACGGCGGCAGCAGGAGCGGCGGCAATGACCGCGCTCTTGATGGCCTCGTCGATGTTGACGCCCTCGAGGGATGCGGTCAAGGCCTTGATCCTAGATGCATCGGGCGAAATGCCCGCGCTCTGCAGGACGGCGGCGACCGAATCCTCGTTTATCTGCTTGCCAGCGGCGTGAAGAACCAAGGCGCTGTATACGTATTCCATGTCTTTTACCTCCTTATTTTCCTGATTATCCGAACAGTGCACCAAGGCCAGCAGCGGCATCCTCCTCGCTGACCTTCTCCTCTTTCTTTTCCTCTTTTGCCTCTGCCGGCTTCGATGCCTCAGCCGGTTTGGAAGGGGCAGGCGTCGATAACATTCTCTGCTTCACGCGCTCGTCGTCCTTTTCTGACGAACGATTCGCGACAGCGAGCATGTTCGCCTCCGCCTTTGCCAAGAGGATATTGATGTTGCCTTTCGTCGGGAAGGCCGCGGTGACGCTCAATCCGAGAGCCTCGCGTTGTGCCTTCGCGAACAATGGACCGATGGTCTCCGGTGTCGGGTAGGCGGTCGTGACCGCCAATGCCATGGCTTGGTTGGATGCCAGGGCCATCATGCCCGTGTAATAGTCCGCCGGGATGTCCAGGACTTCCTTCTTGTAAATGAGGCCCTCCTCGAACACCGCCCGCAGGTCCATTCCCACGATCATGGGCAGGATCTCCAGCTTCGGCAGCACTGCCGCCAGCTCTGCAGAGATGACCTCCCCCTTCTTCACCAGGACTTTGTCCTTCTTGATGACGATCTTGCCGCCNNCCGCCTTCGATACCGGCGGGGATGCCGACCTTCTGCAGCTCGCCCACGATCGGACCGGGCTTGAACGGGGTGTCCCCCGCCTTCACCTCGATATCCTCGGGTGCGATGTCCCCGGCCTTGGCCGGAGCCTTGCCCTTGGTGGCCTCCATATCTCTGAACAATTTGAACGGGTTGGCGTCCGTAGCCACTATGGCGCACTGACCGCCCATGAACTCCTTTATCTTATCAAGTCCCGGCTTGTCCTTGGCTGCATCATCGATCGCCAGGTCCATTAG
>PNBI01000154.1 GCA_003135935.1 Methanomassiliicoccaceae archaeon | reverse complement strand
GGATGCTCTCAAACCGCTTATCATTACAGCATCTTCCAATTCTGGACGACCCTGAAAACCTCCAGCGCTAGTGACCATGCGGAGTTGGGAAATGAACTCTTCAAGTGTCTGGTTTATTTCTCCCATGAGGTATTCGGCTCTCTCCATGGATTCGAGCGAGTCCAGTAGTTGCTGGACTGCCTTTCCATCACGATAGGTGACCGATCGCTCAGAGCATAGGATATGATTTGAAAAACCCGCATCGATCAGAATCCGGCGTAGCTCATTGCATCGATCGCGTACGGTAATTTGACCCTGCAATTTCGAAAGGACGTCAAATAGCCCTTCGAGAAGTTTGACAATTTCTTCTGCCTGGTCTGCTTCAATCTTCATCCATCTTGAACGGTTCAGCGATATGTCGGGGGAACTTGCATCAATGCGAATTGTTTTCGCCAGAGTAGTCAACTGTCGGCTCCAATTCTCTCTCCCGTTTATCACTCCAGCCTCACGCGATAAATGATCCAACTTCGAGCCGCTAATCCTTTCCTTCTTTCCTTCGTTTTCGATTTCGAACTTGAAGTATGGAGATTTTAGGAGTCGGATTACTGTTTCACGATCGTAATTAGAAATAACGACCTGAAGCAAATCGAATATAGCGATTACAGCCTGAGAGCCAGAGAGATCCAAAGGCACCGCAATGTTGTACGGAATTTGGAACTCATCCAATGCCGATTCGATGATCTGATACATTTCCTTGCGGCGTGGCAGAAGAACACAAATTGATGAGGCCGTTGTGCCATCTATCAATAACTGATAGATCTTTTGAGCCACTTGACGCGCTTCTTCCTGAGGGTCCTTAAAATCAGATACTAGAATTCCTTGTTCAGTTTTAACGTCATTATCATCGAACAAGCCTGCAAGCCCTGGAGATTCAATTTCTTTCTTTCCTTCCACACCTTTCCAGATATCATTTTCAGTGAATACCGATGGAGCATTTGCGAATGGGTGTACTATCGTAACCTTATCGGCAAATTTCATCAAATTTGTAAGAAATGCTTTTTCAATCGGTTTAGGTTCATAGAAACCGGCGATCACCAGATGCTTCATCAGGGGGCACTTGCCCTTCTGAATTTGAGATCCAATAGTGAGAAGTGAATTCTGGTCAACGGATCCTGCGTTTGATAGAAAGCGTTTGTATTCTTTCATGAAGCTGCAAAGTTCCTTGGCCTTTTGTCCCCCTCCGATGCCGAGAATCAAATCAGGATCAACCAAGAATTCGTCCATCGTTGAGGAATAAGCTAGCAACTCCGGCACAGTCGAACCAAGGTCGCGAAAACCATGACTGAATAGAGGGAATCTAGATGAATTCTCCGTTAATACTCGTCGACCAGCGATTTCTTCATAGGACTTATCCGTTTGCAAGCCCTTTGAGTATTTGCCGAATTCTTTGCTTGCGAATTCTGGGATCGTGCAAATTTGAGATGTGATGACTGGCAAATCCTCACGTGCGATTGACTCTATGACCGCTTTGCATGAGGCAGAGTTGGGCAATATCAACCAAGTGTCCAACGGCGACGATCGATAAGAGGGCATGAAACATGCCTTTGCATTCTCCAGCAAGCATCCAGGGACGCATTTGATTAACTCGATGTTCACCTTGTTACCTCGCTTCGTTCTTGAATGGATGCTGTAGATATGGCTGTCTTATTCAATAAGCACTGTTAGCGTAGAAATGAAGTCTTCATACATCCATCGAATGCTCCCCAATGCTCAAACCATAATTCAAGCATAGAGGTGATGATCAATGGAACAGAACAAGCCGTACAAGATTGATGAAATATTCAACAATTTCCTGAGGATCGACTCATTGGACTTCTTTGGGCAGTATTACAAATCGCCAAATGGAGAATTCATTATCGCCTGGCATGATGGCGATCCTGTTCGTAAGTGTTCTGGATTTAGGAGCGAAGGGGAAGGGACCTATTTTTTGCTGAGTAAGGATTCCATCATTCTGTCCGGAAGAATGGAGAGGCCAAATGATGGTAATGTAGCCGATAATGGCACATTCATCCTAAATGATTGGATGTTCGGTGAAGGCTTAAAGGGGACTTTCTATGCAATTGATCGCCTTGGGAAGATATTGATCAAGAAACGGTTCGAAGCCAATCTGAACAATAATGGGATCTCAAACGACGGAAGGTTTGCAGTATGCCAGACTTGTTTCAGTGATAGTCCGGACAGCAACATACTGGTTCTCTGCGATTTATCTAATGGGGAAGAACGCTTTAGAAAGCCGTTGGAGTCTGGTTGGGCAAGTTCCTATGAGTTCGATGTAAAGGATGAGCGACTTTACTGTGTCTATCCAAAAATTGGCAAATTCGCTTATAGTTTCTCGGGAGAGTTCCTCGATTCTGAACGCTGGCAGACAGAGAGGATAAAAGTCGCCACGGGATTTGAGCTCGTCGACATCGCCAAGAAGTTCTATAAGGATCTGAGCAAAGACCTGGATCCCGAAAAAGGAGAGAAGATCCTGGCTTTGTTAGAAGAGGCATCAAGACGAGGGATAGACCGTTATCCAAGACAACTGGCCGTTCTGCATAGAACGATGGGTGAGGTATTTGAAAGACTTGGGAAGAGGCCAGAGGCCATTGAGCACTTCAAGAAAGCATTGGACATCGATCCAGGAATTGGAGTAAGGCGCAGATTGGAGAACCTTGAAAAAGCAAAAAATTGAACTCGTTGTCAGGTTCCTTATTGATCAGTCAGTTAAGAAGAATTTTGCATTAAAATTGTCCATGCTCGACCAATTCCAATCATCAGTCACCTCGTATCGACGAGGCAGGGCTCGATCCTTATAACATGCCGAGATTGCCTTAATTACCCATTAGACATTATCAAAGAATTTCACGGCAAAATCACAGAATTGGATGATCGTATCCTTGTCTAGATCAAACTCCTTTCTACTTCCAAGATAATTCCTGGTCGAGGGTGAGATTTCCTTACCTTCCCTTAACTCTGGAACAGTGATGCACTTGATATGCCTCTTCGAAACAACAACGATGTAGGCATTCTCATAAGGATAGTCCTTGGGCAAATCCCGTAGGCTGAATTCTTCGTTGGCCCTGAACTTTACTTCAATGAAGTAGACGTTTCTCTGCTTATCCTGCACAACGAAGTCTGGCATTCGCTTGATATTATCGGCGACATCGCTTCTAACACCTTTGAGAAGCTTCATGACTCCTGGAATAGTGTTTTCCATACCATATCTGAAGACGCTCCATTCCATCGATAAGAATAATTCTTCTACCAGAGTCTCAGCGATCCTTGCCTTGATCATATTATGACGATATTCCAACTCTTTTTCGGATAAGCCGGATGGAAGTGTGGGTTCCATTTCATGGCTTGGAGTCGAGTATGCTAATTTCTGCTCATTATAGCATTTGTAACATAATTCGTATTTCGATTCCTGGCCACACACCTTGCATTGTCCCATATTATCTAGCTACCTTTGTCATTGCATACTCTATGCAAGCAATAAAGAGCATTATCGTCTTTCTTTGAAAGGATATTGATCATCAATGGTCTGAATGATGGCTCATGGATGAAATGGCGAACCAGGGATGATGCCAGACAACATATAGTTTACAAACATGAGATGATAAAGCTACAGGAACTCATATATCTCACAATTCGAATGATATTGGTGGTGTGGAATTTGTCCAAACTCCAAAGACTATTGCTCTTTCTACGACTCGAATTCAAAGTTTTTGAAACGATTGATTTGGAATTCACAGACTTTACCTCGATGGTTAGGCATCATGGCGGAAACTCGGGCAGTCTATGTGGGTCGGCCACTAATGTGTGGTTGAATCCTCTGAGGTGTAGGAGGGTGGTAGCATGCCTGTAAAATTCCTCCACACATCTGATTGGCAAATGGGTATGAAAGCCCTTCATGTCGGCGAGAAAGCCAAGGCTGTCCGTTCCGTCCGTTATGAGACAGCCCTAAGAGTGGCAGATCTTGCCAAGAGTAGCAAAGTAGACTTCGTCCTTTTAGCAGGTGACCTCTTCGAACATCATGACGTCGACGAAGCGGTAGTTAGGAAGACGGTTGAAGTTCTTGACGCATTCGCCCCGATTCCAGTTTTTGTGTTACCTGGTAATCATGATCCGCTCGTTCCAGGAGGAGTCTGGGATAGACAAAGTTGGAAAAGAGTTGGAAATCACGTCAGATTGCTGACTGAATCCACTGAGGTTCTCATTCGGAGCGATGTTGCGCTTTACCCCTCTCCTCTGGTCCAGAAACAAAGCACGCTTGACCCGACAGCGTGGATACCGACACGAAAGCCATCAGACCAACGATTCCGAATAGGGGTTGCTCATGGAGCCATTGACATACTGTCAGAGAAGTCAAATTTCCCGATAGCTTCTGAGAGGACGAATCTTTCTGGTCTTGATTATCTTGCCCTCGGGGATTGGCACGGATTTCTTCAACAAGGCAGAGCCGTCTATTCAGGCACATTGGAGCAGGCCAGTTTCAATGAAAGAGATTCGGGCAATATAGCCATTGTCGATATCGCCAAGGCCGGAGGTGAACCCCGAATCACAAAACTCCATGTAGGAAAGTTAACCTGGAGTGAGTATAATCCATTGATCAGTGATGTGACCGATGTCGAGCAGCTTCGTCATTCAATTGCTGGAGTCGGAGCCGCCGAAATGCAACTTTTTAGAATCATGTCCGAAATCGGGCCAGAGGTTTCTATTCTGGCTCTATCTGAACTATCATCTTTGCGGGAGGAACTCCTCAAGGAGGTACTATTCTTGGACTGGCCCGAGGACACAATACGTGCACCAACGGGGACCGCAATCCCCATTCCGGACGGGTTGTTAACCCAAGTTGATTCAAATCTTAATGCAATCTTGGAACGAAGGATTCCGGATGGCCCCGGTCACGAATTCGCCTCAGCTGATTTAAACGTTGTAAGGGAAGCGAAGTCTCTTATGAGGAGATTGGCAATGGAGGTGAGCAAGTGATAATCGAGGAAATCACCGTATTAAATTGGCGAGGTTACAGGGGATCTCATACATTTCGCTTCAAGGATGGCATCAATCTCGTAATAGGGCGGAATGAAGCAGGGAAGTCCACCCTTTTCGAGGCCCTTACGAGGGCTCTCTTCGATCGTCATACTTCCAAGGCCGAGGGGATACGCGCGATGCAGCCTTTATGCAGTTCTCTTGGACCTGAAGTGACAATTCTTTTCAAAAATGGCGGGGTGCGCTTCAAGGTGGTCAAACGCTTCCTTCAAGAGCCGTTCAGCAAGCTATACTCTGAACGTAATGGACTATGGGAGTTGAATTTTGAAGGTGACGCGTCGGACAATCGCCTCCGGGAGATTCTTTCAGGAGAGGGAACTTCGCGGACAGTGGCACGACCCGAGCATCGAGGCCTTGCTCAGGCTCTATGGTATCTCCAATCGGATGGGTCAATCCCGGAGAAGGAGTGGAATTCTGGCGTCAAGCAAGGTCTTCAGGGTCTGGTTGAGATCGCCGCGAGATCGCCTAAGGAACGAGCAATCCTCGAACAACTCAACGAAGTCTATGGTGAGTATTGGACCCCAACGGGACGTATCGCCGCGAATAGTGAATTGGGACGTCTTATGGCTGACATGCCCACAATAGAGGAAAGTGTCTCAATATTGAGGGAACGGGCGCATACAGTGGAGAATTATCGTAGCGACTTGGAGGAATTTCAGAACCAAGAGAAGACGAACAAGCTTGAATTCCAGCAGGCAGAAAAAGAGCTCTCAAGTCTCGACGAAAGAGTCCGAGCGGGAGAATCACTTGTACGCGAAAAAGAGGCAATGGAGAGGGCGCAGACCGAGGCGGGCGAAAAGGCCCGGCGCCTCAATACGGAGTTTGCAGAAATCCAAGACAAACAGCGAAAGAACGCGGGGATCCGGGAGGAGATTCAAAACCTCGAAGCAGATCTTGCCGAGGCCACAAGCGAGGTAAGAGAACAATCTGAGGAAAGCGAAAAACACGCCCGCCGCTGGAAGGAGGATCTCGAACCGGCTCTCAAGGGAATAGAGAGAGAACTTCAAGCTTTGCGGACTAAATCACACCTTTTTGAGCTGCAGAAGGAACGATCAAGACTAGAGAGTCATTCAGATAGGGTATCTAAGATCCATGATCAGCTTGACGAAGCCACGAAGAAGCGCGCAGCGCTTGCTGCGCCTGATGCAAAAGAACGGAAGCGCTTTGCAAAAATCGAAGAGGGATTGAGTGTCCTTGATGCGAAGATTGAAGCCAGTGCGGTAAGAGTGGCATTCGAGTGGAAGGGAAAAGACCGTAAGGTAACGGCGCTACCCCAGCTCGCACCGGCCAACAAAGGGGAGTTCATAGTAACCGAACCCACCGAGTTTATCATTCAGGGCATGGGGAAAATTCGTGTTAGGAGCGGTGCGCAGGCACTTAGGGATCTCGTTGCAGAGAAAGAGCGAGCCCAGTTGAAGCGTATGGATATTCTTCACCGATATGGAGCAGAGGATGCAGAGGGTTTGGCTACGCTGCAAGAGAGGGCCCGTGAGCTTGACAGAATCATCAGCCAGCAGGAGGAAATCCTCAGTGCGACTGAGATCGCTGAGCTCGATTCAGAGGAGGAATTGGCTCGCATTAAGGTAAATATCGATCTGGAGACAAAAAGCGCAGGGCAACTCGCTTCATATCTTCCCGAGTTAGGTGTATCCTCAATCGAAGAAATCATATCCGCAAAGGAAAAGGGGAAGAACCAGCTGGTCAGAGAGATTGAAAGGGAGCAGGGGCTCGAGAGGAATGCCAGTCAGAGACAAATGGAACTTCTCAAGGCTTCGGGGATCAGATCCAGCAAGCTTGCTGATCGTAGAGCACAGGTCCGGACCCATGAGGAAATCATCGCAGCAGCATTAGGAAATTATGGGACTTTGGATCACTTGAAACAACTGGCCACAAATTCGAAGGAAGAATTAGCAAAGATAGAAACCTCTCTGGGCAAGCTCATGGAGGGTTATGAGGAGTGCGTCGAGACACCTTTAAGGCTTCAGGAACAGGCAAAAGCGCGGGCTAAGGAACTAGATGAGCGTCTTGGAGGCCTTCGCACCAAGTTGGCTGAAACCATGGCTAGGATAGAGGAAGCGGCCGCCCAAGGGAATTATAGCCAGCTCGCTGACACAGAAATTGAACTTGAGCGGAGGAAGCGACGAGCGGAAACTTTGCAGATTAGAGCCGATGGAGTCATGCTTCTCCGCAATCTCGTGAAGGCGTGCGAGAAGGATAGAACGGCGAAGCTCTCTGGCCCTGTTGAGACACATGTAAACCGCTGGCTCAAGCTGCTCACTGAAGGTAACTATGAATCGCTTCGGATGGATGAGACACTCAGGCCCGTGGGTGTCCATGTTTCAGGGTACAGCACAGAACTACCGATGACAAGCCTTAGCCATGGAGCCCAAGAACAGGTTGTGGTTCTATTGCGCCTTGGAATCGGCGTTCTCGTTAGCAAGGATGAACGCAACCTCATCGTTATCGACGACCGTCTCGTTAACGCCGATCCTGTACGGATGAAACGCCTATGTCTGATCCTTCAGGAGGCCGCACAGACCTGTCAATTGATTATTGCATCGTGCAACGACACGCCCTACCTGGGAATAGGAGCCCAATTGATTCGCGTACCGACAGATGTGATAGTGAGCGAATGATCAATTGATGTATATATCTCAAGGACGTGACTTTTATGGAATCTCATGAGATTTAAATTCCTTTTAGGCAGTCCCATTTGACCTTGGTTCGCGAGCTGTAACGCTCGTTGGGCATGCCCAATGCATTCAAGATCATTTTTCGTTGAGCGTCTCCTCCAATTCAAGCCTGCATGATTATGTCAACGACCGATCAAGGTGATGTAAATGGAGAAATGCGCGAAGACTTTTTTGGAAGCTGCCCGAAAGGGATGAAGTAGCCATTGGGCGACAATTTGTCATGGTTAGCCACTCGGAGAATTATCTTTCTGCGCGAGCCGTGGATTACGTTCGAACTGCGCCTCTCTACTCATACCCAGATTTGAGATGGGTTGTCATGCCACTGTCAGGTCACCATTGATCTTTGCTAAGGTAGATTAGGCTAAAAAATAGTCTCGCGCATCATCGCAATTCTATCAAATCAACCGAAACGGATCTTGTACTCCTTCTTTCTCCAATCAATCAAGGATTCGGTCGAAACATCAAAGGCATCAATCCCTTCAGCGCGGGCCTTTTCGGTGGTCTTTTCGTCGTTGGAGAATACGCCACATTTGATATCGTTGGACGAGAAGTCCAATTTTTCTGCAATTGCACCTCTAGCTGCCTTCGCCTGGGAGATCACCTTGCTCCTTTGCTTTCTCCTTCTATCGCACGCTGTCTTTCCGTTCTCCTTTAGGTCAATGTACTTGGTTTCGATAGCCAGCAAACCGCGTTCTTGCAAGAGGTAGACAAAGTCCAGCTTGCCTGAATTGGTTCCGGTCCCTGGTAAGGGGCTTTCATATAGGATCGGCTCACCATCGACTCCAAAGACCTTCTTAAAATTATTAGCCAGGTAAGCTTGAAGAAGCATCTCCGATGTGATTGGCAGTGCTATCACCCCATCGAAGAACCGCAGATAATTGGCTAATAGGTCTGGCTGTTGCTCCCTGCATTCCTCGATGAAAGAGTCGATTGCCGGCATATCCTCATCCCTCAAATAACCATATGTCTATGGTCCCCTATTGCCATCTTAACCTGTATTAGCTTCCCGATTAGGACCTCTTCTTCGATTTCGTATTCGGCTCAAGAATAAGGGTTTGCCGTGTTCAAAATTCTTACTCTTCGCATTGAAAATCTCAGCGTCCTGATGCGCTCATTCAGAATAACATAACATAGATGAGCCAAGCAATCATGTTTACCTCGACGTTAAATCATTAAAATTGCTCACATCGTTGAGATTTGATCAGTATTTCTGAATTAACTGGCTTCCATTGATTTCGCTTTAATATATCTGTGACGAAAGGTTCTTATCCTGATCATGAGATGAATGATTCGGTCTAAGGACCATCTCAGAGAAGACATCCAAATCTTTGGCTGTCTCCGCCGAGCAAATTCGGTCCGCCTTGGATAGGCAAAAGCGTGCAAAGCTATCGGTGGCGGGGGATAAGGATATCAATGAATAAGGAAAATCCAATAGGTATTATCGGCTTAGGAGCCGTAGGCAGCGCACTGAAGCACACCTGTGAATATTTCCATAAGGATGTCAGAGGGTATGACATCAAGGAGAGTTATGATTGGGTCCCCCTCCTTGACTGCACGGTGGTCTTCGTCTGTGTTCCTACTCCTGGGGGAACGGACGGACGCCTGGATTGCTCAGCGATCAACCATGTTTTGGCGCGCCTCGCCAGAGATGATTTCAAAGGAGTGGTGGCAATAAAAAGCACCGTCAGGGCTGGCTTCATGCTGTCCGCGAAACTCGGCTACCCTAGCTTGCGCTTGGTCTACTGTCCGGAGTTCATCCGGGAAAGGTCCGGTCTTCAGTGGATGATCTGCCCTGATCGCGTGGTCCTCGCGGGGGAGCCCAATGACGTCAGGATCGTCCTGGATGTCCTGAACTGGGTCGAGGACGCGAAGGTAATCTTAACGGATTATAGCTCCGCGGAAGTAGGCAAGCTAGCCCATAACGCATACGTCGCGACCAAGGTCTCGTTCACCAATGAAATGGAATCGATTTGCATGGATCTAGGCGCGAACCCGGACGACGTGATGGAGATCATAACCGCGGACCGGAGGGTGATCTGCAAGGAGCATCTAAGGCCCCATCTTGGTCCGTATGGTGGGAAATGCGTGCCAAAGGATACGAGGGAGCTCATGAACGCCTCAAAATCCAGCCATCTTCTCAAGGCGGTCGAAAGCGTCAACCTCAAAGCCTCGGAGCATAAGGGCGATAATATGACCGTCGAGCATGAGGGGGTTAAGAAAGATGCTTGGGCGGCGGTGAGACAATGATGGCCGCTGGAACAGTGTCTCAGTCGGACCATACGACCTCGGTGATCAAAGAACCTACCATCGCCATCATCGACGGAAGCAACGTTGCTTACCAAGGTCAGAAAGGACCCAGATTGCGTCATCTGATGGCCGTGGTCGATGAGGTCCGCAGGTATTATCCGCAACTCGTCGTCATCGCAGATGCTAATCTTCGCCATAAGATCGACGATAAGCAGAATTATGAGGCGCTGCAGGTAGAGGGCATTATATGCCAGGCTCCCGCTGGCATCCGCGCAGATAGCACGATTATCGAGACTGTAAACAAGCTGATGCGGAAGGGGCAGAAGGTAGTCGTTATATCAAACGACTTAGGCATCGGCAGATGCCTGCCAGATGAAACAATGAGGATATCGATCTTCTCTGTCGACATCGGTGCGGATACTGAAGTAATGTTATTCCCTATTGTAGACCCCTCACAATCGGAACCGGTCGATATGACCGTCGGACCTTGAAGGGGGGAAATAGATGCCGAGAGCTGTCGCCATCATATCGACGCACGGTAGACCCGCGGCGCTGACCAATGCCCTAAGGTCAGTAGATCATCAACGGAGGTTGCCAGACAGGTTGTTGGTGGTCGCTGAATGCCTGGAGGACTTCAACCNNGGCGTGTGCCCTATATCATAGGATCGAATGGCTGACCAATGAGCGCACAACTGGATTGTCAGGTTCGACTAACACGGCCCTCCTCCATCTACTGGAAACCGGCGAACGCCCCGAGGAGACATTCATAGCTCTATTGGACGATGACGATTCCTGGGACCCGGAGTATCTCGGGGTCTGTCTAGACGAAGCAGGTGCCCGTGACCTTGACTGGGTGATCTCTGGCCTGGTCCGCCATGAACCCGATGGTCGGGAGATCGAACTGAGCATTCCGAAAGCGCTGTCCCCGAGCCTCTTCCTGAGGGGCAACCCCAACGTTCAGGGTTCGAACCTGTTCATCCGATTCTCCAAGCTTCTGGAGGCCGGTCTTTTCGACGAGAACCTGCCTAGCACAACGGACCGCGATCTATGCATCCGCCTCCTCGACCTTGATGATTGCAGGTACGGCTCAATAGAAAGACATCTGATCCATCACGATGCTAGCAAACTCGGTCGCCTGTCTTCGACTGGCTCTTCTCGGAAGCGCGTAGGCTTGGAAAGGTTCCTCCTAAAGTATCGGCCGCGGATGAGCGAGGATGACCTTCGGGGCTTTATGGATCGGTCGAAGACGCTCTTTGAGGTGGATCTCACTTCGATGGAGGTCGATGAACCGGTCGACCCGCATTCCGGGCTTCCTGAGCAGTCACACGATTTCCAGCTGGTCATCGGCTTCATCGCGACCTATCTTGACTGCGTGGAACGGCTGGTGAGCGACATTACCGAGCTTACCAAGGAGCTGAGACCGACCAGGGTCGTGATCTGCGATAATAGCAGGGACGCTGCAGCTCTGGGAAGGGCTCTGTCCGTCCTGTCAAATGAAGGCATCGAGGTGAAGATGATAACTGCCGAGGATATCTGTAAGGACGCGGTCACGGGGGCTCTCGGCGCCTTCTATGTCGACAAGGGAAACCGTCAAGGCATCCCCTTTGGCAGAACAGCACTGCATCATTACCTGTATCTGGAGAGCTTCCACTTGGCAAATCCCGTCGTCTGGATTCTTGACGACGATATGAGGCTTCGGGACCAGACCTTTGAAGGCCGCCGCCTTGACGGTAGGGGCATCTCTGCACTCATTTCCCATCTGATGGACGATAATGTCTCTGTGGCCGTGGGAGGCATCTTTGGGGACCCCCCCTTGCCCGTCGCCAGCTCCATCCGGGTACAGCTGTTGGAGCTGCTCAGCAACCTCAAGGCCATGCCGGCGGACGGCCGCGCAAGACCCCTTGGATGGGAAGACGCTTATCGTGATCGTTTGCTTAGGGATTATCCAGACAGTTACTATGACATCACCGTCGCTCACTTTGGGCACTTAGAGACGCCCTTTGGGAAGCTTTCCAATGACCAAGTCGAGAATCTTGCCGAAAAAGTGAAGAACTTCCGCAAGGGCCACAACCCATTTCGGCCGGCCCTTCCTAACGTACACCCATCGACCACAATGCCCACGCGCGGCGGCAACACCATCGTGCTCGACATCGAGGCGCTGAGGACCTACCCTAACGTGGCACCCGTGGTGAACGGCCTGAGCATGCGCAGGGGAGATACGCTGTGGACCCTGCTCAACGCATATCTCGGTGGCGAGAAGATGCTCGCCCGGACCAAGCGGATTGTTCCTATCCCCCTGTTCCTCAGGCAGGAGAGGCATGATATCGCTGACACCTCGCCGATCCTCGGGGACAAGCTCACGTCGGACATGCGGGGTGCCGCTTTCACCAGGGCGTTTGACTCGCTCATGAGAGAAGTGACCGCGGACCCAGAAAGACGAAATCCATGGAAGGGGCTGAGATTCTCAGAAGAGGAGATTGAACGGTCCTTGGACCGATTTGCCAAGAACCTCTCGGAGAGGCGGCTCCTGATCTCAGCCAACGCTTGGCGGGTTCGTGGTCTCGTCAAAAGCATTCGGGCGGCAATGGAACGAATCAGATCGAATGGGAAGCCGGCCATCGGGTCCGAGCTTGCATCCAGCATAGAAGGATGCATAGCGTGGATCGAATCGGAACATTCGGCTGAAAAGGTCAGACGATTCTCCGAGGATTTGATGGACTACAACCCGGCGGAGATCGAACGTTTCTTGATAACCCTCGGCGAGAACCGTCTGTCTTACTCGACGAGGCTTCCCGTTTGGGTCAGCGAGAGGGAGGTCGCTGTGATACGACGAACCCTTGAGACGATGGGGATCAGTGATGTGCGTCCAGTTGCCGGGGGAGCGGAAGGGCTCGTCCTCGCTGCCGACGATAAGGCATACAAGTACTTCTACGCTGGACGGTCCCATTTTGAAGACAATTCACTCGCTTTCCTGAAGAGCTCTCTCGAGCCCTCAAAGGTGCCAGGGCACATCGTTCCGCTCGAACGGGTCATCGAGAGGGATGGGAACGTGGTCTTTCAGATGCCGTTCATCAATGGGCAGAGCTACTCTGGTGGGCACCTCTGTGAGTTGCTCGAGCTACTGAGAGGCTGCAGAGATGCTGGAATGGTGATGACGAACATCGCACCGGACAACCTCAAGGTCGGGGAGAACGGGCTCGTATTAACCGACATCGGCAGGAGCGTCAA
Source organism: Methanomassiliicoccaceae archaeon (assembly GCA_003135935.1). Lineage (GTDB taxonomy): Archaea > Thermoplasmatota > Thermoplasmata > Methanomassiliicoccales > UBA472 > FEN-33. Next base: position 5,869 of record PNBI01000154.1, on the reverse strand, counting down.
ACCGTACTCGGAAAGCCAGTTCAGGGAAATGTGCAAGAGGGCCTATCTTTGCTACAGGTGGCACTTCAGGCCAGACCTCAAGGAGCTGATGCGCCGGGCGTTGCATGACGAAAGATTGCCCGAGCTCTTCGGGTTCGAAACGTTCTTGGAAGCGGTGGAGCCCAGCGATGGTCGCGAGCAGATCGAGGCGAGCTTGGTCTCTATCCTGGCCCGTTACCAAGGCAAGGAAGTGCTGGACTATGGCTGCAGGGAAGGGGCGCTATCCAACGTGATCGCCCGGATCGGGATGCCAGTGTGGTGCTACGACATCGACATGAGCCGCTTCGGAAAGATAGAACACGAGAAGTCAGTTAGAACGATAACCCGAACCGAGCTAGAGCGACGCATAATCAATGATCGCTGCTTCGACTTGGTGTTCTGCTGCCGCGTCCTGTGCACCGTGGAAGAGGGAGAGGTTGATTCCATTCTGAGCGACATTCATTCCCTGACATCCGAGGATGGTCGTGTCGTCATCGCCATATGCAACCCATTCAACCTGGAGGCGTCATGGACATCGACCCACCGGAAGCAAGCGAACGAATCGTATGATCGGCCATTCTCCTACAACAAGACTGTCAGCGCGACTGGCAGATCAAGGCTGGAGCATCACCGCGACGTCGCCTGGTACAGAAAAAGGTTCCTCCGGGCCGGGCTTGAAGTGGAACGTATGGACGAATCCGCAGGCATCGATGTCGAAAGGTTGTCGCCAGCCAGCGAGCTACTGCTTTTCACGCTTCGCCCGATGAAGCGGCCAATCCTCCAGGACGTCTCCCTGCTTATCAAGGCCTCCGCCATGGAATGGAGGACCATCGACGCGCAGGTCCGCCACATCGTAGGGCAGCTGGAGGGGCCAGAGAGTTTCCTGGAGAAGATAGTGGTCACAGACAGATGGGTCGGTCCGTTCGCCAGGCAGTACGACGCTCCGAACCAAGATGTATTCTTCCAGAAGCTCGAAGCCCTGGTCGAGGAGGGGACCATAGACCGGGTTCTGGTGCTCGACGAGAACGAATCGCCGGGGCTCAACCGCAGGTGGTTCGGGATTGAGTCACCGGCGTGCCGATCCTCGAACGGCCAGCCGGTGCACGTCACCCTATACGGCCTTGAGCGCTGCCGGGGCGATTATGTCCTGCAGGTCGACAGCGATTGCCTCGTCATCCGCCAGTCCAGGTCCGATAGGTATCTCAAACGTATGGTCGACCTGATGAAGGGCGATGAACGGGCCATCACCGTCTCGATGCCGATACGACACGGAGGAACCAGGGAGTTCACCCCTGAGGGTGACAAAGGAAGGTGGAGGACCGAGGTGCGCTGCTGCCTTCTATCGAAGCAGAGGCTGCAATCCATGCTTCCTCTGGGAAACTCGGTCAAGGATGGGATGCTCGCTCTGTCTTGGCACCGCTCCCTCGATAAGGCGATCGCGGAACTGGACATGCACTCATACCGTGGAGGGGACCCTTCCACATCGTTCATCCACGTTCCCAACGATCGGAAGAAGAACCCCAACGAGTGGTACAACATCATGCAGGCCGTGGAAGACGGAAGGATACCTTCGTGTCAGTACGGAAATGTGGAACTGGTCGGCGACCTATCCGCCTGGCTGCCCGCACGGGAAGAGAGCCTGGTCTTTCTGGTCAGGGGGCGGAACGTCCCGATCCCCCTGCTGAGGCGATGCCTGAGGTCCATCGAGCAGCAGTCGCTGCAGGATTGGGGGCTCATAATAATAGATGCTGCCTCCAAGAACGGTACCGCCGATTTCGTTAAGGAGATTATGACAAGCCGGTTCGCGGGGAAGCTGACCCTGCTGCGGAACCTCGAGCCGCTGACCCCTATTGAGAACATTGATATTACCATCCGGCAACTCTGCAGGAATCCAGAATCAATAATCGCCATGGTCGACTCGGATGATGCCCTCATCGGCGAGGATGTGGCAAGTGGTCTCATGGATATATATGCCAAAGGTGCAGATCTCTCGGTCGGAAGCATGCTGCGAACCGACAAATACAAAGCATACCCGGTCGATTTTTCGAACCCAAGAACGAACCGCGGCGGGAATGTCTGGCAGCATTTGAGGACCTTCAAGAAGAAGCTGTATGATCGCGTTCCACAGGACTATCTGAAGCTCGATGGCAAGTGGGTACAGCATGCGGAGGACTGGGCCTTCATGATTCCCATGGTCGAACTGTCCAGGATGCCCGTGCATATTCGCAATCCGATCTACTTCTACCAGCCATCGCCTGAGAAGAAGGAACGGTCGGTGGAGGAAAGGGAGCGGATAATTTCAGAGATCCTGAGGAAACCGGTCCTGAGGGAGGTGGGCGCATGAGGAAGATTATCGGGGTCATAGGCGACGTCGACTTCGGCGATGACGAACTCAAGCGAGAGAAGGCAAGGGCCCTGGGGAAGGCGCTGATCGACGACGGCTACAGGATAGCTCACGGTGGGCTAGGGGACATCGCCAGGGTCGTCTCGGAGGGCGCGAGAAGCTCGGCGCGCTATCTGGATGGCGACCTAATCGCCGTCCTCCCGGGCTTCGACCCTGTCGATGCCGCTGGAACTGCGGACATCGTGCTAGCCACGGGCCTGGATATGGGCAGGAACATCATCATCGCCAATAGCGACGCGGTGATCGCTATCGGCGGCGGAGCCGGGACGCTCAGCGAGATGGCCTTCGCCTGGACCCTCAAGAGGCCTCTCCTGGCCTTCGAGGTCGGGGGTTGGAGCGGCGCCCTGGCAGGCAAGAGGCTGGACCACAGGAAGCGGTGCGATTGGCCAGAGGATGTTGTAATCAGGGTTAGCGAGGCGGAGGAAGCGATCAGAATCCTGAAAGACGTCCTGGCGAGGTATCCGAAGAGGCACAGAGGCATAAGGGATGGGACAATGGATGTCAAGCGTTAGGTCACATCGCAGGAACCTGGCACGAATCTCTTACCCAGGGACGGCAATTCTGGGTCCAGAATATCAGCCATCACACGAATTGATCGAGATCGATGTGACCTATCGCTGCAACCTGAAATGCATCGGATGCAACCGTTCCTGTCGCCAGGCATCGGATGAGACCAGGCTCTCTCCCGCGCAATTGGGCAAATTCATTGACGAATCGATAACGGCCGGAAGGATCTGGAAACGGATACGCGTACTGGGCGGAGAACCGACAACTCACCCGGATATACTCCAGATGCTTGGATCACTTGTCGAATACAAGGGGAGATACAACCCGGAGGTGCAGCTGGAAATCGTCAGCAATGGATTCGGCGAGGAGGCGGGCGCCATAATCAGCAATATCCCGAAGGAAGTGATTGTCACGAATACGCACAAGACCTCGGTAACTGCCAACAGGTTTGAGGACTTCAATCTCGCCCCTCAGGACGATGCCCGCCATGCCATCACCGACTTCAGAAACGGTTGCTGGATCACGGAAGAGTGCGGCCTCGGCCTGACTCCGTTTGGATACTACCATTGTGCAGTTGCCGGAGGCATCGATCGCGTTGTGGGGTACGACCTTGGCCTAAAGCATCTTCCGTCAACTGAAAGAGACTACGGGGCGATGACTCACCAGATGCGCAGGCTGTGCAGATGGTGTGGTCATTTCCAATCCGGCGAGAAGGTACACACCAGGGAACGTCGTTTGATTTCAGAGCTGTCATACTCTTCATCCTGGGCTGAGGCATACGAGCAATATAAGGCACAGAAACCAGAACTCGATATGTATTGATGATACAAGAATATCTCAAGTCATTAATAGTCATTCAAACGGGGTCAGGAATGGGTCGATTGATCCCTCTCTGAACCGACAACGTTCATTGTGCAGGTATCGAATAACGGGAGCGCGTACGGGTCGGCAACACTGATCTGTTGCGTCAACAACGGCATGGGCACTTATTCGAACTCGCAGACACTCGCGCTCAACCCCGGTGACTCAACGATCGTGACCATCGTAGTGCCGACAAATTATGGAACAACGGTGACAAGGAGCAGGTGCACGGTGTACTTCGAATAAACCCTATTACATCATCCTTTTCTCCAATGAAATCCGTTGACCGATGCTTCGCAATCATCATCAGGGGTCGCCAATTTTGATCCTTCGATTATGATGGAGTTTCGAATCATTCTTGCAAGAGATTTGTACGGCGTTATCATCCCTTTAATCAGCGCGGGGACGGGGCGATGACAACGGGTGATGACAACGGGCGATATCGGTGGTGATGACAGGGGGGTGATGACGGGAATAATGCTGAGAAATCAAGGGATGATTACGCCGGAAATCGTGGCGGATGCAGAGGAAATAATGCACGTTAAGCCCAAATTGCAGCAAAGAATGATATCTATGAAGACAATAGGTGCGAATAAGGGTGAGATCTTCGTGTCTAAAGGCAGCAAGGCGGTATGCATGAGATTCCCCGAACCGCTCATGGGAGGCATCGAGGAGGAAGCCGCGGCTTTGGGGATATCCGCACCTGAGCTTTGCAGACGGATTATTGCCGAAAGAAACCAAGCAATCGAGGAGGAAGAGGTTAAGGTCGTGCAAGTGACACTGAATACGAGACCCGTAACGAATTCTAACCCGATTGCGAGCCCTAGGACCGGGGCACCGGCACTGAGCCCCGTCAACCGATCACAGAAATCAGAGGCATCAATGCGCGCGGGGATGTCAGCAATCGTGGATGCACAAGTAATGCAGAAGATAAAGAAGGATTTCCCTGAGCTGTTGCCGCCCGCCGAAGCCCAGAAGCGCGCTAGAGGAGGACTGGCGAATTTGTTCGAGAAAAACCCCGAGGCGCTGGAAAAATATATCATCGAGCAGATGGCCAGTGGGAAGATGTCATCCCATGAACTCGTCAGATTCTTGGCTCTCTTAGAACATTAGAAGCAGGATGCGTGACCTGCTGGGGGATGAAAGATTAATGCTGCTGCCCCAGACACAAGCGGTGGGGCCGACGCCCTGGATACCTCCGGAGACACCAGTGCTGCGGGCACCTGCGAGACCCCAGGCTCAGGAAGCGCTTCAACCCTATCGATCGAATAAATAAACCGATAACCACGGCGTGGAACCGTTTGGATGAAGCGAGGAGTCTCCGCAGAGTCGCCAAGCGCATCGCGCAATCTTCGCACTGCGTGGTTGATGCCGTCCTCGAAATCCAGAAATGTGCCGTCAGGCCACAGCTTAGTCCGAACCTCTTCGCGGGCCACTAGTTCGCCGGGGTGCTCCAGAAGCAAGTAGAGGATTTGCAGCGGCTGCTGGGAAAGCTGGAGGACGAGCTCACCGTTGCGCAACTCTCCCGCTCGGGTGTCTAGTTTGAACTCCGCAAACTGGATAAGGCGGGGAAGGAGACCGGTGTGTTCCATAGCAGCCACCACGAACCAACGCATTTTAGCACTGTCAAGACCAATGGCAACAGTCGAAGCCCATCCGAAGCGGCTGAAACTTATCCCGGACATGACAAAATGTCTGCTTCGCGGTTTGTGCCCGCCTGATTCCATCTANNCGGGCGGCGCGAGAGTGGCGAGGTGGTGCGGCAGGACTTGGTGCGCTGCACGTCGGTGACTAACCCATGCCGCAGCCTGAAGAAACCACCGAAAGGACTATTTGCGCGACGGCTCAGCACCGTGGCTGAGGCCGAATGCAACAGAGGGGAGAAACATATGAGAGCACTAAAGAGCTTCACATTTGATTCAACATCATGTTTTCGAAAGCCACTTCGCGCCAAGCTGTGCAGAAGACTTGGCATTCTTGTGTGTTCGGCTCTGGCGATCGCCGCTTCTTTGCAGGGGGGCGTCAACGGCAGAGAGTCGACGTCTGACCCAGGGAGTCTTGGGCCCTATGCAGTAGGGC
>PNBI01000051.1 GCA_003135935.1 Methanomassiliicoccaceae archaeon | reverse complement strand
CTCCTGATATCCCATTTCAAGGAGTCTTATTGTGCCGAATTTCATCATTATAGGAGGGCCGATGGCGACCACTCGCTTCACCGACTTGTCCCTCTCGAGGATTTCCTTAAGTGGCTCGGTGACCAGTCCTTTTCTGGCGAATGAACCATCATCCGTGGTGATGATGTGCTCGTCGCAGACCGTAGCAAGTCTATCCTGCCAGAAGAGAAGGTCCTTCGAGCGAGCTCCTTGGATCGCTATGACCCTGTTGCCGTTTGCCTTCAGCGCTCTTGCGACCGGAAAAACTGGCGCTGTTCCAACGCCGCCTGCGACCACCACTACCGTTCCATAGTTCTCCATCTCGGAAGCATGCCCCAGAGGCCCCGTGAGCGCCTTGAGCTCGTCCCCTGGGCTCATCTTCGCCATCTTCTGCGTGGATGCGCCGACGACCATGAAGATGAGAGTTACCGTCCCTCTCTCGCAATCCCAATCCGCAATGGTTAGGGGGATCCTTTCTCCCACCGAATCAGGTATGACGACGATGAACTGACCAGCTTTGGCTTTCACGGCCACGTTCGGAGCGAAAACCACGAATTCGAAAATCCCCTTGACGAGCTCCTGCTTCTCGAGGATCCTTGGAGTCAGCTCCTCACTGAGCTTCTCAGTGGTAGATAGGCTCCTACAGGAATGGCCGAGCGGGTTTGCATTTTGACTTGCTTCCATCGACATGTTATCCCCACGATGTCAGATCTAAATCTTAACGTTAGCGCGCTAGCATCAGACGAATTTGGGCGAGGCCGGAGCCCCTATTAGCTGGAATTCGAAAATAGATGCTCCTCCCGCACCGCCTCGTACTTCTTCGGCTATGCGGGAAGAGCGAATTCATTTGGGAATTCCAACTTCCTGGTCTTGTTGGGCTCAGATCACGCCTTGGTCGATCATGGCGTCTGCGACCTTAACGAAGCCAGCGATGTTCGCGCCGACCACGTAGTTGCCAGGACTGCCGTACTTCTTTGCGGCGTCGGCGGCACTCTTGTGGATATTCACCATTATCTGGTGAAGTTGGCGATCCACTTCCTCCGCGGCCCAAGATAGACCTATGTGATTCTGGCACATCTCGAGACCAGAGGTAGCCACACCGCCGGCGTTGGCAGCCTTACCCGGCCCGAACAGCACGCCGTTCTTGATGAACAGCTCCACGGCCTCGGGTGTTGACGGCATGTTCGCGCCCTCGGCGACGGCGATCACGCCGTTGTCGATGAGCTTCTTGGCGTCATCCTTGTCCAGCTCGTTCTGGGTGGCGCATGGCAATGCAATATCGCATTTCGCCTTCCAAGGCCTCTGCCCCTTCCAGAATTCGCACTTGAACTTCTCGGAGTATTCTGCGATTCTACCGCGCTTGACGTTCTTCAAGTCCATTACGAACTCCCACTTCTTGGCATCGATGCCACTGGCATCGAATATAGTGCCGTCGGAGTCGGATAGTGTGACGACCTTGCCTCCAAGCTGGGTAACTTTTTGAACGGCATATTGTGCCACGTTCCCAGAGCCAGAGATTGCAACGGTCTTCCCCTTGAAATCCAGCTTCTTTGTCTTCAGCATCTCTTCGCAGAAATAGGTGCATCCATACCCGGTCGCTTCTGGCCTGACCAGCGAGCCGCCCCAGTTGATGCCCTTTCCCGTGAGGACGGATTCGAACCGGTTATTGAGCCTTTTATATTGCCCGAACATGTAGCCGATCTCCCTTCCACCCACTCCGATATCACCAGCCGGAACGTCAGTGTTCGGACCGATGTAGCGGGTCAGCTCGGTCATGAAGCTCTGGCAGAACCTCATCACTTCAGCGTTGCTTTTCCCCTTGGGGTCGAAATCCGCCCCACCCTTGGCGCCGCCCATTGGCAAGCCAGTGAGAGAATTCTTGAACACTTGCTCGAAGCCGAGGAACTTCAATATGCCAAGGTTTACGGACGGATGAAGGCGAAGTCCTCCTTTGTATGGTCCAATGGCATTGTTGAATTGAACCCTATAGCCGCGGTTGACCTGAATGACGCCTTTGTCGTCGGTCCAGGTCACTCGGAACATTATTTGGCGATCTGGCTCAACGATCCTGTCAAGCACTTTGGCCTCCAAGTATTCCGGGCGCTTCTTAAGCACTGGCTCCAGGGATTCCAGGACCTCACTCACTGCCTGGTGGAATTCCTTCTCCCCTGGGTTCTTTGCTATTACCTTTTCCATTAAATCCTTAGTTAGCATCTATTGACGCTCCTGTTTGGACCGCTCGAATTCGATGCGGGTAGACGGTCAATGAAATTTACCTTATAAAGCATGTGTTTCCAAAATGACGCGAAATGACGTGCTAAAAGAAGATAGATAACAATGTTAAAGAACCAGGTGAAAAATCAGATGCCAGTCATGTGGGCACTTAATGCAAGAAAAGTGAAATGATCAGTTCAATTTCGAAATAAAAGACGCGTCAAATACTGCACCTTTTATTAAAAACATGCGTATATATCTAATTGACTTTAACATCGTTAATCTATCAACATTCATTTTCCAGGCAATGGTGAGGATTTGCTCTAGTTGGACCATTTTAATCAAAGTAAAGGGAATAAAGGGTTTGAATCAAAGGGTTTGAATCGGCGGACTCTCATGTCGCGGTTGTTTTCTCCACTTTCTCCATTCTATAGTTCTTATCCCAATAATAAACGATTATCAGGGCGATCGTGGACAATGGTAGTGCTATCACAATCGGATCAATAATCGACCAGGGCTTGGCAAGTATGCTGGATGTGTGAAACAGCGCATTCGAAAGGCCGAATACCACAGCGTCTTTGGCGAAGACGAAAAGCGTCCAGAAGAACCATACGAAAGTTCCAACCGCCAGTGATACCCGCGCCGCAGATTTCGAAGGCTTCTTGGCGAACAGCGTGTGCACGAACAGCGGCAGGAAAGCGCTCGCGCAAACCCCGAAGAACATAGCGGTGGCGATGGCGATCACTCCGTCGCTCCTTTGGATCGCCAATGCTATGGCAAGGGATATGACGATCATCAGGATCGTAGCATAACGGTTCAATCGAAGCGAGGTCTTGCCAGATTCCTCCCCCTTCCATTTCTGGGGAATGAAGGAGAACTTCTTCACCGTTGCCCAAAGGTCGTATCCGGCCGCTGAGCCCATCACGTGGAAGAGCGACGAAAGCGTGGACATCGCGGCGGCCAGCAGAGTCAGCATGAACATCACCACGACCGTCTGATCCATCGATGTATTGATGTAGAGTGGAATGATCGCATTGACGTCTTTGCCTGCTGCCAGGAATGAAATCTGCCCGAAATTGTTCCAGAAGTATACGTTGGACCACGCCCCGNNCCACCGGAATAGCGCGGTTCAGAGTCTTGGCGTTCTTCGCCGTCATGAACCTGACCGCCAATTGAGGTTGAGCTAGCACACCGATTCCAACCGGGAGAATGATGGTGGCGACAACGCTGAACCAGTTCTCTGACAAGAAAGACGGAAATGCAGTGAAGCCGTTCATTCCCTGGGCCTTGAGAGCCGGGGGTATCTGAGGTGCTAGGTTCGTCAGCTGTTGGTTGGCGCTCTCGACGCCACCCAGAGTTGTGATGGTGATTGCCAGGATGACTATCATGCCAACTATCATCAGCAAGCCTTGCAGTGCGTCGGTATACATCACTGCTCGTAGTCCACCAGTGATCACATAGACCGCGGTTATGACCGCGAATATCAACAGAGCGTCGCTGAACAGTAGCCCGGGAATGGTGATCGACATGAAGTAAGCGCCGCCGATAAGGACGGCCGCTGCGTAAAGGGGCATCCCGATCAGAATCACCAATGCTACGAACCACCTGATGAATTCGGAATTATACGACTTTCCCAAAAGTTCTGGGAATGTTTGACATTTCAGCCTCTGACCGATCTTCCGGACCCTCTTGCCGAAGAATATGAATGCGATGAGGACGCCGACAAGGATGTTGAGCGCCGCCAGCCAAATTATGCCCATGCCGTAGACCGCGGCGTAACCTCCGAATCCCACGATGGCGGAGGTGCTGATGAAAGTGGATCCATAGGAAAGCCCGATGATCCAGGATTTCACGTTCTTCCCGGCGAGCAGGTAATCCTCGCCGGACTTGGTCTTCTTCCAGCCAAGGTAACCTAGGTAGATCATCACCGCTCCGTAGATGATCGTGGCTCCCCAAACTAGGGCAGAATCTACCACGCTCAATCCTCCTCAGCATTGCGCTTCAGCCATCCATACACGACGCAGGCAATGGCCGAGATGAACATTACCGCATAGCCCAAAATGATCCAAGGATCCTCGATTCCTAGCATTATCCTTCCCCCTCTCAGGTGTCCTTAAGCAGTCCTTGAGAACAAGTGAGCCCACCATTACCTACTCGCAAGGTTTGTCTGCCTAACTGGCGAGGGTCATCTTTTTATGCGTATATAAATGTTATATGTTATCTCGCATCATGCTACTTACTATCAATAGCGTCTGCGCAGGTCGATCAAAGCTTGCGATTATCGACCACGCGCTTCGCTTTTCCCTCGAAACGAGGCAGCGTTCCGGGTTGGACCAGTTCCACGCAGGCGGAAACATTGAGTGTGGAACGGAGCTTGTGCTCGATCCGCTCCCTGACCTTGTTCAGCTCGGCGATACTGTCAGTGAACGCCTCTGGCTTCAACTCCACCTTCACCATCATGCTGTCAAGCGCGCTCTTGCGCTCGACGATGATCTGGAACTCATTGCCGACCTCTGGATTGGTCAACAAAGAATATTCGACCTGCGAGGGGAAGATGTTTATCCCTCGGACGATGAGCATGTCGTCCACTCGGCCGGTGATGCGCGCCATGCGTGGGTGAGTACGGCCGCATTCGCATTTCTCGTCATCCATGGAAGTGATGTCGCCGATCCGGTACCTAATCAGGGGGAAGGCCTCCTTCTGAAGCATGGTGATGACCAATTCGCCCTTCTCTCCCAGGCCGAGCGGCTCGTGAGTCTTGGTATCGAGGACCTCGAAGTAAGCGAAATCTCCCCAGATGTGAATCCCCTTTTGGTAGGAGCATTCGGACCAAAGGGGTCCAGCGAGTTCAGACGCCCCAAAGCAATTGATGCCTTTCACGCCTAGCCAGTTCTGGATACGGTCGCGCATCCCCTCTGACCATGGCTCCGCGCCTAGCAATCCGGTACGGAGGACGGTGTCGTTCTTGATGCTTATGCCCATTTTCTCCGCGATCTCGCCCAAGTACATCAGATATGATGGCGTGGCAGCAAGGGCGGTCACGCCCAGGTCTTTGATCAGCTCGATCTGCCTCTGGGTATTGCCGGTGCTTGCAGGGATCACAGCGGCGCCGATCCTCTCCGCTGCGTAATGGAACCCTAATCCACCGGTGAAAAGCCCGTAGGTGTTGCTGACCTGGATCACGTCATCCGCTCCGAGACCGATCGAAGTCAACGAGCGTGCCAACGACTCGGTCCACGCATCGATATCATTGCGCGTATAGCCGACTATCGTCGCCTTGCCGGTGGTCCCCGAGGAAGCGTGATAACGGACGATATCCCTCTTCGGCGCCAGGAAGAACTTGTCGGGGTAGTTGTCCCTCAGGTCCTTCTTGGTCATGAAAGGGAGCTTGATGATATCCTTCAAGCCATGAATGTCATCGGGAGTTAAATTGGAGGCTTCCATGCGCTGCCGATAGTAGGATGAGGAATCGTAGACCCTGGACACCAGCGACCTTAGCAATTTGAGCTGCAAACTTTCCAGGTCCTTCTTCGGCATCATCTCGATCTTCGGATTCCAGCAAGGACTCGTTTCTTTCCCCATGGCAAATGCACCTTGAAAAGTATGTCGGATGATAACATGCATCATATATTATTCTTGCTCGAGTATGAATCAAAACAACAGAATGCCAGTTCATTATCTGATTGGATAATACTCGATTAGGGCTTCCGATATTACACTGCGAAGAGGCTCGATCATTAGATGCGCCTGAGCACAAAGATCAGTCTGATCGCGGAGCTCCAAACTTTGCTTTCACCATAGAAAAGGAATGAGCCGATAGCGGACTTTCTGAGTATATTCCTGATATCCTTCCAAGTCCCGTCTCAGCATCGCCTCTTCCCCGATTATCCTTGCCATGAGCAAGATGACTAGGGCTAGACCAATAAGAATCCCGAATAACGAGCCGAGGAGCAGAGGCGTGCCTATCAACATCAGGGTAGCTCCAAGGTACATCGGATGTCTTACAAACCCATAGACACCAGACGACACGACTCGTTGTTTGCGGTCGTCTTGAATTCGTACTAGGGCCGAAAGAAACGGATTATCGGTGAACGATCGGAGGAAAAGGAAGAACGATCCAATGAGCCCTATCACCCCGATGGAGTTAAGCCAAATCGGGAAAGCTGGCGACCATTCGAATCTTCTAGCGTCCAGCGGCATTATGATTATCCAAGCTGTGAATCCGATTACTAGCCCCACCACCACGTATCGATCCCAACCTTCCTGATTGCCAGCACCAGGCTTCTGATATCGCTCTGCAAGTAATTCCGGATCTTTCCGATAGAGGTAAAGTATTGCTGAGTAACAGAGCAAGATGAACAACGCACTGAAAATCCAACCTTGTAACCACAGAAGATCCCCAGAAAGGAAAAGGAACATAAT
>PNBI01000014.1 GCA_003135935.1 Methanomassiliicoccaceae archaeon | reverse complement strand
TGGATTAGGGTCGAGGATATTAATGATTATACCAGGGATGCGGTAAGGTTCGGGCTTTGAGAGGTAAGCTGGAACCACTGCTACTTTTCCAACCTATTAGAGCATATCTACCCAATCCCAATGGAATACGGTCCGTGGTCTTCTCTGCTTAACCAGCTCATATGCCTTTTCATATGGTAAGCCATATCTCCTGCTCACATAGACCATAGCGATGAATGGCGCTCTATCCCTCCCTTCGAGGCAACGAACGAGAATCCGACGGTTTTGGTTCGATAAGGCAACAATCCGGTCAACTGCCATGTGCACCTCGTCAACCAAAGGCTCGACCATGCCGTAAAAGAGCGCGCGAATATCGACCACGTAGATGCCATGGTTTCTCAGGAAGATATCTCTCCAACCGCCGACAGCCACATACTCATCAATCCAATCCATTGAAGCTCCTATTGCTGAGGCTTTCTCTTTGCCTTCCCAATCTCCTTTTGGACCGTTCCCTCGATTTGCTCGATCTTGCCTTTGACCTGTTCCGCCTTATTATTAGTCAGTTTGCCTACTCCTTCGCGAATATCGCCCTTGATCTGTTTGGCTTTCCCTTTCACTTCATCATTGCTCATAATCATAAGACGCAGCGTCGGGCTAATAAAGAAATTGGGGACGCACATGGCTGACCTTATTGGAATAATAAAGGAGGGAGAAAGGAGTAGACACGCGTATCATAATCTTCCTGATGGGCACTTCTCATCGGGTCGCTTCTAATCGGCTTCGTGGTGACTTCTGGTCCATCCCCACGGCTTGAATGCTTGTAGGAATCATCCTCGCCGTCTCCTCGCTCACTTATCTCTGCTTAGACCTCAATGATAAGCGTCTGAATCTCCTTGCCTGCCCCGAACCAAAAAGGATGCAGTGAGTTTTCGGCTCTGAGAAATGAGCCATGCTATCCAAAGATGGCTCAGATCGAATAAAAAGGATATTTAATTATGGAGAGGCTTTTAGAAAGGCTGGAGGGAATGTATGCCATTCTCCTTCTTTAAGGGGGGAGGAAACATACCCATCATCTTGATTGAGTCAAGCCCACCAGCCCCCTCCGGCACACTCAAGATTAGAAGTCCGTAGGGTGGCGGACCGGGTGAACGATGCCACGTTTTGGGTCTTCCGCACCATTGCATGGGGTATAGTACAGAATGGAAAAACCGGACTGTCCTACCCCATCCTTCCAATGGCTCAAATCCGATTCGTCGCACCGATCGTTATTGGTATCGGACAACTTATGAAAACCGGACTATGCTACTGACCTTACTCACTTTTCTTCGGTTACTTCCAAAGTAGCCCACAACGAGTAACACTATGCCTATGTCAAGCAGTCCGAGAAAAGGCGTCTCGAAACCCCTGACGACGATCAGGATCCCGCTCAAGGCCAATAGGATGCACCCCATTGCTATGAGCCTTGTTTTCATTGTTTGTTTCAATGGTTGCATTTCTCCCTGTTCATCTTGTTAATATGTAGAATAAAAAAGGGTTTATTTGAGGTGGTTGCGTTTTTACCATTTATATAAAAACACAACTACTATTGCTATCGCTGTCAAGACGATAACGAGAATAATCTGATTCTCAGAAATCATACTCAGACCTCAGATTACTCCAATTCTCATTCTTGCTTGCATACTTCAAACTCCTTAAACCACTACTTCCACTTCGTCAATATCTCCTCTCTCTGGAACGTCCGCCTGGTCACGGTGAACAGTAAGACATCGACCAATGCCAGGATGCCAGATATGATGAGCAGATTGTTCGTGACATTGAGCTGGACAAAATTGAGCTCGCCGAGAACGTAGATCAGGACGAACGGTATTGCGGCCAGCCCGCCTAGCTGCTGCGCCACCCGCACATCCGTGACGCGTCCCGAGACCACAACGTTCCACTCCACGCTCATCAGGACCGCGAGGGGCACCATCATGAACAGGGTGACCGCGGTGTTCAGGTTTGGGAAGAAGTAGTAGCCGAGCGATTTGAACGTCGCCACGTCCGACAGTACCATGAAGAGCACGGAGCCTCCCAGGATAGCGAGGATAGAGGGGAGGAACGCGGATATGGCCTTCCCGAGCAGTATCTCGCCGTCCGTGACCGGCGCAGCGAGTAGGGGCTCGAGAGTCTTCTCGACCTTCTCCCCGACGATCGTGTAGGAGGCGATCGTAGTCGGTACGACTCCTGCCAGCAGCACGTAGAAGAACGTGAACGCGGGCAGTAGATAAGTGAGATGATCCACCGGGATATGTGTCGCCAAGAGCACAACCGGAATCAGGATGCTTATCATAATCGGCACGATCAGCAGGGTATAAAGGACGTTCTTCTTCCGCCTGAAGGTCTTGAAGTCCTTCTGGGCGATGATCCAGGACTTCGAGAGCCTCATTCTATCGCCTCCTTCCTGACGAGCTTGAGGTAGGCATCTTCGAGGGTCGATCCGACGATGGCGGTCGACTGTACCCGTCCGCCGGCTCGGAACACAGCATCGAGAATTGCCGAATTCTCCTTCTCGGGGTTCGCCAGTCTGATGGTGACCCGGTTCTCAATGATGGTCATGTCCAGACGGAGGTTCCTTAGCGCTTCCTGAACGGCATCCGTCAACTGTTCAAGCTGTATCACTGTCGCCCTCCCTCCGACGTTATTCTCGAGCTCCTGGGGCGATCCGAGGGCCCTGAGGCTCGTGTTCAGTATGCCTATCTTGTCGCATAGCCTCCGCGCCTCATCGAGGTTGTGCGTGTTCAGAAAGATCGTCCTCTTCTGCTTCTTGAGCTCGAGGATGAAATCGCGGACCGTCTTCGACGCCTCTGGGTCGAGGTTCGCGGTCGGTTCATCCAGAAATAGGACCGGTGGATCGTGGATCAAGGCCCGAGCGAGCGCCAGCTTCTGCTTCATCCCTTTCGAGAAAGTCCCGACCATAACATCCTTCTTTTCCCAGAGGTCAAGCATCTTGAGGACGCGCTCGATGTTCTCCTTCCTCTTCGCGTCGGGGACGTCGTAGAGCTTGCCGTAGAAGTCCAGGTTGTCGTTGGCGCTGAGCGCCTCATAGAGGCCGACGTTGTCCGGTACGAAGCCGATCAACTTCCTGATCTTCAGGGCGTCCGCCTCGTTCCCGACATCGTACCCAGCTATGCTCGCCTTGCCCTCTGTCTTCGAGATCAGGCAGCAGAGCATACGGACGGTCGTCGTCTTTCCCGCGCCGTTCGGTCCGAGCAGACCGAATATTTCGCCCTCGTCGACGTGAAGGGTCAGATTGTCAACGGCAGTGAGATTCCCAAATTTTTTGGTCAGGTTTTCAGCATCAATCATATCATCAGTCCTTAGCGAGCACGTTCAGGTTTTTTGAGCTTCTTTTCCATCCACGAATAGTTTGATAGGAGAGAACGGTCCAGCGCTGATTTCCAAACGATGCTTTTCGGAATTTCCCACGTCCAACTGGAACTTCTTTGGCAATGGCTGAAAGTTTGCTTCATTAACGACTTTTTCGCCATCCACTTCTATCTTGATGTATTTTAGAAGCGCGCTCGCATTAACAATAATGGTATGTTTTTCAGTTTCTCCTATTTCAAACTTGGCTTTTGTCATTTTTTT
>PNBI01000158.1 GCA_003135935.1 Methanomassiliicoccaceae archaeon | reverse complement strand
CGGGGATCAACCCCCAAGGCTGCCAGGTAACTAGCTTCAAGGTGCCATCAGAAGAGGAGCTGGACCATGATTTCTTATGGCGCTATTCAAAGGCGCTACCTGAGCGTGGCCGCGTCGGAATCTTCAACCGCTCATATTACGAGGAGGTCCTGGTCGTCCGGGTGCATCCAGAACTCTTGGAGAGGCAACGCCTTCCGAACGTCAAGATAAATGACGCATTCTGGCAGGCCAGGTTCGAGGAGATTAACGCGTTTGAGAAGCACCTTTATAATAATGGCACCCAGGTCGTCAAGTTCTTCCTGAACGTCTCGAAGGAAGAACAAAAGGACCGTCTGCTTGAGAGGACGGATGACCCCCAGAAGCGTTGGAAGTTCTCCGCCGCGGATTTGAAGGAAAGGGATTGCTGGGGCGCTTATATGAAGGCGTTCGAAGAGGCGATAAATTCGACCAGTACCGTGCATGCGCCTTGGTATGTGATCCCAGCGGACCGTAAATGGATTGCCAGGTCGGTGGTAGCAAGCATACTAGCATCAACCATTGGAACTCTCAAACTCGAATATCCTCGATTGAGCGAGGAGAAGAACCAGGAACTGGAAGAAGCGAGGAAACTGCTCAAGGCCGAGCCATGAGCAGCCACTCGCGTTCAGATTGAGGATCGGACCGTTCAGAGGGTCTTCTCCAGCTGATCTATGAACTCCTTTGCCTGCTTCATCCCCTTCTGCCAGAACTCATCGGTGTAGATGTCGAAGCCGATCTCCTTCGCCAGATCGGTGGGGGACAGGCTCGATCCGGCCGACAGCAGCCTTCGCAGCTTCGGCACGAAGCTGGTCCCCTCCTCCTTATAGAGCCGGTAGAGCGAGAAGACGAAGAGCTGCGCGAAGACGTATGGATAGTTGTAGAAGCGGTAGTTCGGGATGTAGTAATGCATCTTCATGGTCCACTCCCACTTCATCTCCGGCAGCCACTCCATCGCGTCGCCATAGACCGAGTCCCGGGCCGTCACCCACACCTTGGAGATCGTCTCGCCGTCCAGGAACTTTCCGGCCTGGACTGTCTCGTACATGCTCTTTTCGAAGAAATAACGCGCGCTCACCTGGAACGCGGACATGCCGAACTCGTCAAGGATCATCGCCAGGACAGCTTGCCTCTCAGAATCGCTCTTTGCCGACTTCAGCAGTCGTTCCGTGAGCAATAGCTCTCCGAAGATACTGCCGCATTCGGCGATGCAGCTGCCTATCTCGTAATTGCTGGGTTTCTGCGCCCTCGAACCCAGATAGGCGTGCACTCCATGGCCGAGCTCATGCGCTTGCGTGTAGACGTCGTTCATCGTTCCGTTGAACGATTGCAGGATAAATGCGGACTTGCCTCCGAACCAGGTGCTGCAGAACGCGCCGCTCTCCTTGCCCTTCCGAACCTCAGCATCGATGTGCCGCTTCTGGTACATCTCGTCGACCCAATCTCCGAATTGTTGGTCGAAGTGGGAATAGGCGGAGACGATCAGCTTCCTTGACTCGTCCCAGCTGAATTTCTTGTTCGGCGTCGAGGGCAAAGGCGCCACCACATCCCAATTTCCCAATTTCGGCAGTTCCATCAGCTTAGCCTTGAGGCGGAGGTAGCGGCGATACAGGTCCACGTTCTTCATCATGGTCCGCATGAGTGCATCTATCGCCCCCTGCTCAAGATCGTTGGCGATCAGGCTCTGGGTCATAGGACTGGGGTACTTGCGCCACTCGCACATTTGCAAATGGTCGGAGCAAATGGCTCGGATGGCGCTCGACCACACGATCTCATCCTTACTCAGGTCATGGTAGACGACCTGGTTGGCCTGCTTGCGCAACGCACGATCGTGATGTTGGTAATAGCCGATAATCTCCCCATATGGTAGCGTCCTCACTTTGCCGTCCACGGTCAATTGGAAGGTGCGGGTGCTGAGCCAATCGCCTTGAAGTTGCGACCAGGCATTAACCCCGTTCTGGTCCTTGGCCATCACCAATCGCTCTTCTGTCTCCGAAAGCAGGTGGGGGATCACCCTGAGGGTGCGCTCCAGATAATGCTTGTATTCGACCAGCGCCGGCGCTTCGACAATGGTGGGATTGGAGGCGAGCAACTTACCCATCTCGATGTCCATGAAGGCGAGCGCCTGCCCGATCTTTGTTCCCGCCTTGCGCGCCGAATTGTGCAGCTGCTGGGATACGAGGTCTGTAGTATCGGCGGCATACCTTAGTGCGCAATATTGCAGGACGCCCTCGATTTCCAAGCTGAACTTGTCCTTCTCCTCCAGTAGCTCTAGGACGCCTTTGGCATCCAAAGATTCGATTTTACCCTGGTATCTCTCCCGCCAGAGACCTGCCTTTTGCACCGCTTCCTCAAGTCTCTTTGCAATCCAATCCGGTTCAGTGCTCTTTACGAGTTGTAACAGGTCCCATCTCATTTCTTCTGACATCTAAAAACGCCTCGTGCTCATCTTTGCGATGATAACGATACAATATGAGGAGCCTAATTATGATTTTCTTTCATAAGGCGATTCAAGGTTGTCCGCAATCATCTCTGGACGATGAATGCAACGAACCTCCAACGGATCACCTGCTAACTGAGGGAACGGTAAAGGAAGAAACTGGATATTATGACAATTAGGCCGAAGGCGATCATGATCAACCCCGCATAGTCGGTCAACTTCTGATAGTCGTAACTCCCCAATAGCTCCAAGATTATGCCCGCAAAGAAGAGTACGATGCCAGTTATCATTAGGACGATGCAAATCGAGAGACCAGGCACCTTTACGATGTTACCTCCGACCCCTTCCTCTATTATCGGAACACCGCAATTGCTGCAATAGAAGGCATTTGGTTGGTGCTCGGCTCCGCACTTGCTGCACGTGACCATCAGTCAATCGCTCCACAAATAACAACATAAGATGAGGGTGATAATGGATTCGGTCCCGACTTAGACTACCGCTGAAAGTTGAGGCGAGCAAAGGTTGCGCTCGAAACGCTTATCGTGAGAATGCGGCCTCGCTCATTTAGACAGTGCAAAATACTGCAACCGGGGTTCGTACACAAGCGACGAGGTTCAACGCTTGTTTATATTGTATGAAGGGGCATCCCGGACGAATCTCGCCATCAAAGAGGGAGGATGCGGAAAGAGGTCCTTCTTTCGTCAGAGATTTGGTGGACAACATGAATGATAAAGCAGTCCGTGTACTTCTGGTGGAAGATAACCCTGCAGATGCCCTGCTGGCTGCGGAACTCATCAGAGAGACTGGCGTTCTCGCTGACATCACCACCGTAAGCGATGGTGAGATTGCCATCTCGACATTGGAGAAGATAATGGAGAACCAAGCGGAGACTCCAAATCTGATACTGCTGGATATAAATCTCCCGAAAAAGAACGGCCATGAAGTGCTCGGGTTTATTGAACGGATGCACCTTGAGGATGCGTTCGTCGCGATCTACACTGGATCAAGCTCGCCAGAGGATGAGAGGAACGCGAGGGAGCATGGCGCGGACGCTTATATAATCAAGCCAATCGGGTCAAAGGAGATGGAGAGGACCGTTGAGAGGTTCCGAGATATCCTCATTCCAAGTCGACGGCACCCTGAGCAAATGACCAATTGATCGTTCGACCTTTGCAATTCTCGAACCAACTGTCGATGCCTGAGGGGCAATGGTGCTAGGCTCGAGGGGCAATTCATTTTAATATAGGCGCCTCAAATGGATATCCCGGCGATGTAATCGCCATCGAGGGAAGAAAATGGATCTAGTACAATTGATCATTGCAATCATCGTCCTGCTCATCGGGTGGGTAATAATCTCGATACCTTTGTGGCTGGCGGCGAAGGTGCTTACAGGAGGGCAAGCCACGATGGGCGAGGCCATGCTTGGCATGCTCCTGGGAGGCATAGTGTTCGTCATCGTCTACGCGCTTACCTTCCTAGTAACGAACACTTTCACCAGCTCCAGCACAGCAGTACTGGTGGCTTCGATCGTAAGCTTCCTGGCATTCTTGGGACTATACAAGGTATTGTTCGATGTCGGTTGGCTAAGAGCGCTGGCGATCGCGATCCTCGCGGTCATTTTCGCTGTGATCATCTTGTTCCTGTTCGGAGCACTCTTGGCCGCTCTAGGAATAGCCGTCCTTGCGCTGTGAGATTCTCAAATTGGGAATAGGACGAATCAAACCCTTTCCTTATATTCCCACTGAATACCAAGAACCCAATTTCTCAACGGCGGCAATTGGGCCCGACCAGTCCGCATGTGCTCCAATTAGTTGGGACGAAGAAGAAGAAATGTCATCCTTCCTCAACATAAGAATGATCCATTGACATATTGGAGAAATATGGTGCTCCCGTCGGGATTTGAACCCGAGTCGAAGCCTCGAGAGGGCTTCATGATTGGCCGCTACACTACGGGAGC
>PNBI01000029.1 GCA_003135935.1 Methanomassiliicoccaceae archaeon | reverse complement strand
TCCCAGGTTGAGCTGCTTCATCACCTCTATCTGGATTGATTTGGCGTTTTTACCGAAAGCTGCACCAGTGCCAACGGCACCAGACATCTTCCCTATGGCGGCTCTTTTGCGCACTTCACGCAGTCGGTCTTTGTGGCGGAGCATCTCCATCATGAAACCGGCGATCTTGAATCCGAAGGTGGTTGGGATAGCGAATTGACCGTGCGTTCTTGCCACCATTATGGTGTTCCTATGCTTCTTAGCCAGTTTCGACAGCGCAAGGATCAGGTTATCAACGTCGTCTTCGAGCAGATCGATAGCGGATTTGAGCTGCAATGCTGTAGCCGTGTCTACGATATCGTTAGATGTCGCGCCCAGATGTACGTACTTCCCCGCCTTTCCGGAATTCTCCGTGATCGCCTTGACCATGGCCATGACGTCGTGCTTCGTCTCAAGCTCGATCTCCTTGACCCGATCGATGCTTACGCAGCCTGGCTCGCAGGCGGCGGCAATCAACTTCGCGTCGGCCATGGAGAAATCCCCCAATTTCGCATGGGCTAGGGCAAGCGCAGCCTCTACCTTGAGTTGCATGCGCAGACGATTTTCCTCGCTAAGGATGGTTTTCATCTCTTCGCGCCCGTAGCGATAGTCCAGGGGGCAGATTACCATAAACTCACGTCCATCGAATATGGATAGACCATTTTTATAGTTAAGCATGCATTTCTCGTCTTCGCTCCCTCCAATTGTCATGCTGGCAAGTTTTTCGAGCATCAATTTTAAGATGATAATCGCCAGAAAATCATTAAAAGGGGAGGAATATTATATTCTGGAAAGCAGGGGACTGTATGAAGGAAGGTTATCGCGGTCGAACACCAGTCGAACTAATCAATTTCTTCCGCTCTTCCGGTGGCCACTCACTTCTGATCAAGGGAGACGCAGGAACCGGAAAGACGACACTGGCACTCCAGCTCATCGAGGAGCTTTCTAACGAGCAACCAGATTATTACCTCTCAACCAGAGTTTCGGATGAAGCGCTATTTCGTCAGTTCCCCTGGCTGGAAGAGAAGGCTAAGCGCAACGACGTGCTCCGAGCTGGCAAGACATTCTTAAGCAAGACCAAGCAACCTTCTCGTGCTCCAAAGGACATCCAGACCGACCCCCAATTGAAGGCGGCGAAAGATCTTTTGAGAGCTTTGGGCAAGTCCGACAACAAGAGGTCGGTGGTCCGCTCAGAGTTGCTGAAGCTCGAAGGTCAGATCGAGACAGGCGAGATCGAGAGGGACGACAAGGACACATTGAGCAAGGAAATGACCGACGATGGCCTCGTCATGGATATCGGAGTGATCCTCCCCGAGCTGGAGCTGGCATACGATATGGCCGAGGCGAACCTACCGACCAAGACGTTCGTGGTCCTGGATTCGATCGATGCCCTGTCCGAGCACTACGGCGTCAGCGCCCAGAGGATCATGACCACCCTGCAAAAGGATTTGGTCGAACAGTCGTCCACCAACATCACTTATGTGATGGAGACGGCCGACAAGAACGTCTTCGATTACTTGGGCGACGGCGTAGTCCGCCTCTACAATAACAGTATGGACGGACGAAGGGTCCGGGAACTCGTCATCGAGAAGCTCCGCGGCCAAATGGTGGAGCGCTGGAAGTATCCATTCACACTTATCGATGGGAGATTGAGGGTATTCGAGAATTACTGGTTCACCATTCCGGACGAGCCTGACAAGCACACCGCTATCACGGATCCAGGGGCGAACCGATTATCTTTCGGCAATGAGTCCATGGACCTGGTATTCGGCGGCATCAAGCGCGGAACGGTAGTGTTGCTCGAGGTCGGAGATGACGTTCCGCAGGAATACGTGCGCGCCATCGAGTACGGCCTGGTTTCTGATTTCCTATCGAAGAAGCGCGGCGTCATTTGGTTCCCGCTTTTCGCAGTGAATTACGACACTCTCGACAAGCAGATGCGCAAGATGGCCGGAAAGGACGCGGTAATGGGCTGCATGAGGGTGCTGGATCATGAAACGCCCTCAGACAAAAGCTATGACTTCCTAACCGTCATCGAAGGGAGCGATGCCTCCCAGGACCTGCGCATGAACTCGCTCCGCTTCATGCTGTCAAAGGCAGCGGTCGAGCCCTACATTTCCCTGCTGGGCTTCGACTCGCTCGAGGCGCTCTACGGAGAAGATGTTCTACCGAAGATCAACGTCCATCTGGAAGGGATGAAGCGCTCTGGCAACGTGGTCTTTGCGGAGGCGACTTCCTCGTCGAAGTCGCTGAAGCAGTTGGCGCATCAGGCTCATATACACATGAAGATCGAATCGCTGTCGGGCACGGTCATGCTATGCGGTCAAAAGCCTCATACACCGTACTATTACCTCGATTTCGAACAGGCTAAGGAGAAGCTCGCCCCCTCGCTCATTGCTATGGTCTGAGCGATCCGGAGCATATCTGGCTTGCGAAATTGTGGTTATCATTTCCGATATCTAGGAGCTAAGGGCTTTATTATCTGCACCGTCTCGCTAGAAATCATGGAATCAGGCATTCATCGCGAACAAGAGATGACGCGACTAATGGCCGACGAGTATGCTGGCAAGATAATGAGCGTCACCTACAACCGGGCGATGTCCATTCAGCAGATCAGTCACAAATGCGCCATCCCGATCGCCGTTGCCTACCGCCGGGTCGGTAGGATGGAGGAGCTCGGCCTAGTGCGCTGCGTGCGCGAAGATGAGGCCTACCGCGGCAAGAAGGTCCGTTTCTACATGTGCGCCGTCGATTCGCTCCAGCTGACTTTCAGCAAGGGACATTTCACCGTCAGTTCCGAACCAAGATCCCCGACTCCGATGCCATCTGTTGAAGGCATCATGACAACGAGCTGATCAAACCATGGCACTAAGCATCTCCCCCGACCGACATCATGAAGCTGAAGAAAATATCAATAGTAAATGCCATCTACCCCACCACGCATACCATTCGGGAGAAGGGGGGATAAGAAGGGTAGATCTTCTGAAAACGTCCCAATTGCTAACGGACGAGTATTCAGTTAAGATACTCGTTGCCACCATTCGTATCCCCAAGAGCGCCCAGGAGATCTCCGACCTCTACGGCATACCTATTGCAGCTTGCTATCGTCGCATCCGCGATCTAGAGGAAGAAGGCTTGATAGTCTGCACCGAGCGCAAACTCTCCCGCCAGGGTAAGAGGGTTTCCTACTACCTTAGCATGCTAAAGTCCGCATTCGTGTACTTCGAGAACGGCCACCTAAAGGTCAAGTTCGAGTTGAAGACTGGCGGCGCGGATCAATATGGCACCGATTGGCATGAAATCCCGTTGGACAAGGATAAGCAGAACGACGGCAAGGATATGGACTTCAAGGGGAACGACCTAAAAGGCCTATAGATTCGTTCGATTTTACGTTCGCAGTCTGGCAATCCCTTTTTTGGACTAGCCAGGCGAAAGAGTTATAAATGGCATCCATAATGTCGATGACGCTTTATTCGGTGTCTTAGGCTAGTGAGCGTGAACTTATGACTGAATTGTTGGAGGAACTTGACCAAAAGCGGCAGTTCAACAATAACGAAGCGGAGAAGCACAAGCGGCTCCGCGACGAACTAAACGACAAAACGAAGGAATGGGTCCAGAAGAGGGACGAATTGAACTCAAAGGTCCGCGGATTGGTTGAAGAAGCAGCCAAGCGCCGTGAGACCCGTGATTCCCTGAACGTTCAGGTTAGAGAAGCCAAAGAAAAGCGGGACCTTTGGAACCATAAGGTCAACGAGCTTAACGAGAAGGTGGCGGGCCTCAAGAAGGCAAATGTGCCCAAAGAGCAAGGCCCCCCCATAGGAAAACTGAAGAAGGAGCTGAAATCGCTAGAATTCAGGCAGATGACATCCGTCCTCACCATCGAGAAGGAACGGGAGCTCATCGACGAGATGTCCGCCCTGCAGAAACAGATCCAGGAAAGGGAGAAGCAGTTAGAGCAGAGCGACGAGGTCCGAGGGGTCATCAAGGACCTGCGCGAGGCGAAGGAGAACGCTGAGGGGTTCCACAAGTCCGTAGGCGAGCTTGCAGAGAAAGCGCAGACCGAGCACGACGAGATGATCAAGCTCTACGAGCAAGCGGACATCATGCGCAAAGAGGCCGATGACTCCCAAGAGAAGTTCATCGAGACCAAGCTGAAGGCGGACGAGGAGCACAAGAAGCACATCGAGCACATCCGACAGGTGCACGATTACGACAAGATCCTCACCGGTCTGAAGCAGAAGGCCCGGAAGGCGCGCAAGAAGAAGGAAGAGACCCAGGCGATGAAAGAAGCTGAGGATATCTTTGACAAATTCAAGAAGGGAGAGAAGCTCAGCACCGAAGACCTGATGGCGCTCCAGAAGTCTGGCTACTTATAACCCAGCGAACTCCAGCAAACCCCTTTCAACAATCCATTATATTCATCGATTGTTGATACAAGGCCTTTCAAATCTTGAGAAGTTATAAATACTCTTAGGAAGATAAATGGCTCGGGAAGGTCTGGGCTAGTTTTCAGAGTGCATCCCATCCCTTCTGATCAGGCTAGCCCTTCCCAACCCTTTTTTTCTTACCTCGATTCTTCAAACTACTGGTGGCAAATCTTATCTAGAGTGGCATTGTTAATGTCGGAGTAGGTGCTGACGAATGGTACTAGAAGGCCTAGGCAAATCGTTACGTGACGTATTGAACAAGATAGCCAAGGCTAGCAGCATCGACGATAACCTTGTGAAGGAGGTCACCCGGGACATTCAGCGCGCCCTGCTCCAAGCGGACGTTAACGTTAAGCTGGTCCTGGATCTGACCAAAGAAGTGGAGCGCCGCGCTTCCCAAGAGAAGCCTCCGGCTGGCATGTCCCTAAGGGAGCATGTCATCAAGATCATCTATGAAGAACTGGTCAAGGTACTGGGTCAGCCAAAGGTCATACCGCTTTCCAAGCAGACTATCATGATGGTCGGCCTTTATGGCCAAGGCAAGACTACGACCACAGGCAAATTAGCCCGCTTCTTTTTCAAGCGCGGGCTGAAGGTAGGGCTCATCGCAGCCGACGTCCATCGTCCAGCGGCGTACGATCAATTGAGCCAAATAGGATTGAAGATCGGCGTGCCCGTGTTCGGGGACCCCCAGGCCAAGGACGCCACGAAGATCGTCCGGGATGGGATGAAGCATTTCCATAATACGGACGTGGTTATCATCGATACTTCGGGGCGACATGCCCTCGAAGGCGACCTGATCAAGGAGATCAAGGACGTCGCGGAGATCGCGAAGCCGAACGAGCGTATCCTAGTTCTTGATGCCACCACAGGCCAACAGGCAGGGCCGCAAGCACAGGCCTTTCACGACGCTGTGAACGTTACCAGCGTCATACTCACCAAGATGGACGGCTCGGCGAAGGGCGGGGGCGCTTTGAGCGCCGTGGCGAAGACCAAAGCGTCCATCGTCTACATCGGAACAGGAGAGCACCTAGAGGACCTTGAGCCTTTCAATCCCGAAAGGTTCATATCACGAATGTTGGGGATGGGCGACATCCAATCGCTCCTTGAGAAGGCGAAGGAATCGATCAGCGAGGAAGAGGCTTTGGAAACGACCAAGAAGATCATGTCCGGCCATTTCACGCTCAAGGAGATGTACAAGCAGATGGAGATGCTCACTAACATGGGTCCTCTCAAGAAGCTCATGGCCATGCTGCCAGGCTTCGGCATGCCGGGGCTGCAGGACAAGATCAACATCGAAGAAAGCCAGAAGAGGCTCGCTTCTTACAGGATCATCATGGACTCGATGACTGACGCGGAGATGGAAGAACCGAAGCTCATCAAGTCTTCCCGGATAAACAGGATCGCGAAGGGCGCAGGGGTGGACCCCAAGGAGGTAAGGGAGCTGCTGCACCAATTCAACAATTCCAAGAAGGCAGTCAAAGGGTTCATGGGCAACAGGAAGCTTAGAAGGCAGCTCATGAAGCAGTTCGAGTCCGGGCAGATGGACGTGAACCAATGAGACGGTTCATCGTCGTGGGGCATCGTGCGATCACCACAGGCGATTTCAAGCTTGACGACCTGGCAGGCAGTACCGGCAGATTGGACGTGCTACTGCGCTGCGTAAACTCCTCCTTCTTCCTGTCCCACGACATCAGGAGGGATGCGGAGGTCATACTTGTTCTCCAAGGTCCGCCCCACCCCCCGAAGACCATACGAATGGTCGGCAATGAGCTGAAGTACCTCAATCCCGACGAGCGATCGACGGCTGCGTTGATCCGCAATGCTCTGCTGCAAAAGATCGGCACTGAGGANNTCGTCTCCGGGGATATACGTGTCCAACCGTTCGTACCGAGACGTGCTGTCGAACCTTCCGAAGGGGGAACAGATCGTTTACCTGAAGGAGAGCGGCGCCAACATCCGTGATTTCGACTTCCAGGAAAATGCCAACTTCGTACTCGGGGATGACCAGGACCTGACGAAGGAAGAAGAGGAATTGCTCTTGGGGTATGAGCCACAGCTCATTTCTCTTGGAACGAGAAGCTATCATGCGGATCATTGCATCACCATCGTCAATAATGAGCTGGACGTGAGGGGAACGAACCTCGCGGCCACGCCATGCAACCCGGAAAAGGTTTAACTGCTGTTATCCGATTAGTTCGCCTGACATGTCAGACAAGATCGCGCAGCACAGGCATTGCCGGGCCTGTGGCAAAGCATTCGTTGGCAGTGACCGTTTCTGCTCCGAGGAATGCAAGACCAGCAATATCACCAATGTTCAGAAGAAGAAACGCCAGCTCCTGTTACTTTACGTCGTTACCTTCGTCGTCCTGATCCTCGCGTTAGTCGTGACCTGGAGATGAAGCCGATGAAGGTGGGCGTCGGGGGGACGTTCAATGTTCTGCACCGAGGGCATAGAGCCCTTCTGGACAAGGCGTTCGAAGTTGGGAGCGAAGTGGTTATCGGCATCACTTCGGACGAATTCATTTCCAAGAACAAGTCAAGACAGGTGCCTCTGGAGGACCGGATCAAGGCTTTGGAATCGTTCCTCTCCAAGAAAGGCAGGCTATATTCGATTAACGTGATCGAAAGCTCGCAGGCAAGGCTGCTGACCGACGATTCGATCGAGGCGCTAGTCGCTTCTCCGGAGACATATATTGAAGCTGAGCGATTGGCCAAGCTGCGGCTCGAGAAGGGCATGAGACCGCTTCAAATCATTAGGATCGGGTACATCCTGGCTGACGATTGCACGCCGATCAGCGCTTCCCGGGTGCTTGCAGGCGAGATCGNNCGTCCGCAATATCATGGTCCGCATCTATGGGGAGGTGGAGGTTTCGCCAGCCAAAGTACATACTTCCGTTCCTGCCGAGCCTTGGGACGATGAGGTGGAAAAGGGCGCTATGGAGCGAGCGCGAGGTTCCCTTGGCCAATTCGATTACGGGGTGGGGATCGAGGCAGGAATTTTCGAGCATAACGGAAGCTTGTACGATGTGCAGTTCTGTGCTGTTCTGGACCGCATGAATAGGTTCACCATCGGCCACGGGCTTGGGTTCAGGTATCCTCCTAACGTGGAAGATCGACTCAGGGAAGGAAAGTCGGTGGGCAGGATCTTCCGCGAGCTATATGGCCAAGAAAAGGGCGGACGCGGTGAAGGAGCGATTGGATTCCTAACCCATGGCATGTTGAAGCGGGGCGAGTTGACAGAGCAATCGGTCATCGCGGCGATGGTGCCTCGTATCCGCAAGGAGCTTTATTTCGAGCTGTGAGACCGGAACTTGCGTGCGTTCACGAACGCCATATAATCGTCCAACGAGCCGCAGTTTGCCTTGCCGATGCATTCGAAACGTTGGAACTTGCGGCAATAGAAGTCCTTTTCGTTGAACTCGCATGAACCTCTCTTGTCCGCGTTGCATTTCTCGCTTATGCACCCAAACGGCGCATAAGGGCCGCTGCACTTGCCTTCGATATTTAGAAAAGTGCACTTCAACTCAGTTCCCCCATTGGGATTGCCGGAAATTGGTCATATGGTCCATATACATCTCGGCGCTGGAGCAATGGTCCTTGCCGGCGCAGTAGAATCGTTGGTATTTCGAGCAATAAAGTCCGAACGTTTGCTCCTTGGAGCAATCGCGGTGACCAGGGCTCCGCTTCTCAGGAAATAGCACCTGGCAACTGTTCTCGCCAACGCACTCTCTTGCATCAACGGAGCGGTGAGCGCAATAGTGCTCTCTATAGCGATACCTGCACGTTGTTACCCCATCCCTGCCATATTTCGGCGCACCTATATTATTCGTTGAGCATATAAATATAACGCTGGCCAGTCGAATTGACCCAAATGATCGGAAGGATGAGTAAGGGAAAGCGCCGAGGGGGAGATTCGAACTCCCGCGGTGCTAGGCACCACCGGCTCTCAAGGCCGGCGCCGTAATCCGGGCTTAGCTACCTCGGCATTATGATATGGATGTTCAGCAACCTTGCTGACCTAATAAATCTTGTTCCCTTCCCACCAATCTCTCCGGCTCACACCAACCGCTGCATGCGCCCCTTCAATGCGGTTTCCAGATCGATCTCGAAACCGATGACTGGATAGCCTAATTCGTTATTGATGATTACCTCGGGATGCATCTCACCGAAATGGCCGAATGGCTGGCCGTCGGACAGCAGGTCGGCTCCCCTGCCATCGATGAACATCGGGTTGCTGCTCGAGGCAATTGTGTAACTCACCACTAGGTCCCGCATCACGCCATCGACCAGCGATTTCATCTCGGTGAACGACGCCTTGGGGTGGACTGCCACCGCGGCCAGGTGCTTTCGGCGGTTCGGCCCCTTGAGGACATCACCCACCTCGAATATCCTCTGCGGCAAATCGCGATGTTTGCTCTTCCTCAGCACTGCGAGCAGAGATGGGAGCAAGTGGACCCGGAGGCAGGTATGATCCTCGGAAATAGGGTTCAATATCTCCACCACCTCCTCCGATGGCAATCTCATCAAATCGAATTGCTCTTTCTGGCTGGATAGGGTCAAGGTCGTGACCTCGTAATAATCGTACCCGATCATCAGGTGGCGCACCAGGTCCGAAGCGCGCTCGATCGGCCGCTCGGCTCCGATGGCCTGGACCCTCGGTTTTGCCTTTCCGAACTTGGCGTATCCGTAACCTTTGGCCACATCCTCCACCAGGTCTATGGGATGAAGCAGGTCCATTCTCGTGGCAGGCGATTGAACCTCAAGCTTGTGCTTGTTCAGCTTCACATCATGGCCCATCTTTTCGAGGCACGAAGCCATCTCAGCGTCGGCAAGCTTGAGTCCAAGGATCGAATTGCAGTATTCTGGATCGAGCTCCATTCTTATCGGCTTGAGATCCGGAGTGGTCGAGTGGACGCTGCCTGTAAGCTTGACTGTCTGGATTCGACCTCCTCGCTCGGCCAGGAGAGTCGCAACAATATTGAGAACCCCTGAGATGGCGTTGAGGTCGGTACCAGTAACATCGATGAAGACGTCCTTTGTTTCCTCGGTGACGGTGGTCAATATCCCATTGATTATCGGCGGGAAGGAGAGGACCTCGCCATTCTTGTCGAATATTATCGGATATCGCTCCTTCCCTTCAAGGATGTAAGCGTAATCTATGCCTTTCTCATGCCTCTGCAGGATCTCATTCAAGTTCATCGGCTCGGTCTTGCCAAGAGGCACGAATGAAACGTCCTCTGGCTTCACCGCTGTGTAGGTAAAAGGCGGTTCCACTTTGCACAGGTCGTGGATGCCGATCGAGACCTTCATCCTTTTCCGTCCAGCGGTGAGGTGTATCTTCTCCTGCACCTCCATCAGCGATCTGATCATGGTGTCAGTGATGGTCAGTTCCCGTACCACG
The DNA here is from genome assembly GCA_003135935.1 of Methanomassiliicoccaceae archaeon. Lineage (GTDB taxonomy): Archaea > Thermoplasmatota > Thermoplasmata > Methanomassiliicoccales > UBA472 > FEN-33. Next base: position 2,162 of record PNBI01000029.1, on the reverse strand, counting down.
CCGGCGACGACGAATGGCCTCACCGGCTCGATGGAAGGCTCCACATTCATTATGATGCCAGAGTCAGAGATGGGATAATGCTTCAGTCCCTTCTCGACACCCAGGAAGGTCCGAAGAGAGCGCGCAATACCTTCCACCGAGTACATGTCCGGTCGATCGGGGAAGAACTCTATCCCCATTTCGTCCGTTTCTGCATCGTAATGATGAAAATCGGCCCCCATCATCGGGATGATAGAAGCCATTTCGTCCGCCGGCAATTCCTTGCCCGTCAAGGACACCAGGTCGCGGAAGCTGAAGGTGATAACTGGCATCGAGGAAGCGATAGGGATGAGACTATTTCAAGCTGATGCACGCTCCCTGGCTAGCCCCGGAAGACCTCAGGATTCACCAGATTCTGAGGCCTCCTGCCTTCCAATCCGTCCACCAGATTCCCGACGGCCATCTTCGCCATTCGCTCCCTTGTCTCGAAGGAAGCACTTCCGATGTGGGGCGCGAGGACCACGTTCGCCAGTCCGACCAGTCCGGGCGCCAGCTTCGGCTCGTTCTCGAAAACATCAAGGCCCGCGCCGGCGATCCGGTCTTTCTTAAGCGCCTCGACCAGCGCCGCTTCGTCGATCACCTCTCCTCGCGAGACGTTAATGAGAATAGCTGTCGGCTTCATCATATCCAGCTCCCTCTTCCCGATAAGATGAAAGGTGGATTGGCTGAGGGGAACGTGCAGAGAGACGAAATCCGCGTCCCTTAGAAGGTGGTCCAAGCTCACCATCTCCGCTCCGACCTCTGCGGCCAGGGGGGAAGGGTTGCGGTTGTGATAGAGAATGCGCATTCCAAATCCGGCCGCCCTCCTCGCCACGGCCGTGCCGATGTCACCCATGCCAACAATACCTAGCGTCTTGCCGTGAACATCATGGCCGAGGAGCAGCGAGGGAGACCATCCGACGAACCCTCCGGAGCGGACCATCCTATCCCCCTCGGGAATTCGACGCGCCGCTGCCAGGAGAAGAGCCCAGGTAAGGTCCGCTGTTGTCTCTCTGAGCACACCGGGGGTATTTGTAACGAATATGCCACGCCTGGTAGTCTCCTTGATGTCGACGTTGTTGAAGCCGACGGCGCAGACGGAGATCACCTTAAGAAGCTGAGCGTTGGCGAGGACATCGGCATCGATGCGGTCCGTCAGGAAGCAGAGGAGGCCTTGCTTATCTTCCAGGTGCTCGACCAATCGTCCATGGCCGATCTCCTCATCAGGCGTAGGGAGGTCGACCTGGAAGCGCTCCCTAAGCCTTGATATCGCGTCGCCCGGCAGATCTCGCGTCACCAGCACCTTTGGCTTCAAGGGCACGGTCATCCCTCAGCGCCCCAACGCCTGGTGCGCGCTCGGTTTCAAGGCTTTGGTCTTCATATTGCTACTTCAGTTCTTCAAGGATCTCTTTGGCGCGATCTACCCGTACTTTGCGCTCTTTGATCATGCGTTCGGCAACTATGTCGACTTGCTCGGGGCTGGCGCCTGCAGTGACGGCGATGTTTCGCGCATGAAGAGACATATGGCCGCGTTGGATGCCTTCACTTGCCAATGCGCGGAGGGCTGCTAGGTTCTGAGCTAGGCCGACGGCGGCAAGCACCTCTCCGAATTCGCTAGCTGATTTGACCCCCAGAATCTTCATGCATATCCTCGCTATCGGATGGGTCTTGACCGCTCCACCGATTAGGCCGACCGCCATCGGCAACTCTATCGAGCCCTGCAAGTCGCCGTTTTCGGTCTTGGTCCAATTTGATATCGTTGTATAAGGTCCGTTGAATGCGGCATAAGCATGTGCTCCTGCTTCAATCGCTCTGTGATCGTTACCCGTTGCCAAGACAACCGCGATTATGCCGTTCATGGCGCCCTTGTTGTGAGTAGCCGCTCGATAGGGGTCTGCGGCGGCAAATGCAGATGCGTAAGCGATGCCATCCACAACTTCTTCGCCCCCGAGAGCTTCCTTGGGCACAGTGCACCACGATTTGGCGAGGCGTTTCACTGCCAGGTTAGAGATGATGCGAAGATAGACGCGTCCGCCAGTGAGCTGCTCAATCAATGGTGCTACAGCCTCGGCCATTGTGTTAACTGCGTTTGCGCCCATAGCGTCTCGGCAGTCCACTAACAGATGCACAATGAGCATTTGTCC
>PNBI01000054.1 GCA_003135935.1 Methanomassiliicoccaceae archaeon | reverse complement strand
GCATATAATTATCCGATTTTCTTCCGGGTCGCAATTTATAAATAAGGCGCCCAACACATACATTGGATTGCCCGGAGGCGCGAAGGAATCAGGCAAACACCCAGAGAAAAGTGACGCCTTGGCGTCGCCCAATCTGAGTGAAGTCCATGCGCTACCTTCATGGTGGCGTTTCATCCTGCCACGATGCTGAGTACATCGGGAGGTAAGGGTGGATTCGACCGAACCGCTCCGCGAGACTATCCCGCAGCGGAAATCGAGTGCGAAATGGACGATCGGTCGCCCAATCAACGGACACCATTTTGAGGAATGGTGCGTTCTAGGGTCACTGAGCCGACAACTGATTCCGCACATACTCCGGGCATCTCTCATTTATTGCGGAAGGCATCGATGAAATCTCCGGGACAGTGCTATTAACAACGGTTAAACTTGTCAGCCTGGACACATTACTACGATCAGCTCGTTCACTCCATTTCGAAGTAGCATTCATATACGTCATATACAATCCTCAGCCGACTTATTGTCCCACCCAATGGAGGATTGTTCATGGCAGCCGCTGAAGAGAAGCAAATTGCGGAGGCGCCCGGTTCTTTGGTAAAGAAGCTCGAGGCCGCAATCGGAAAGGAGAACGTAAAGACCAGTAAGATGGAACGATTGCTATATAGTCACGACCTGGCCCCTTTGCCGAAGGAGACACAGCTGGCATTTAAGAACATACCTGACGTGGTGGTAAGGCCAAAGAACACCGCTGACGTTCAGAAGATCGTCCAGATCGCTTATGAAGAGGGCATCCCGATAACTCCGCGTGGCGCGTCCTCCTGGGGATTAGGGGGGTCCATGCCGATCTTTGGCGGCATTTTGATCGACATGGCTGGGAAGATGAACAAGATCCTCAATGTCGACGTCGACAATTTGTGCGCCACCGTGGAGGCAGGGGCGGAATATAAGAAGATATACGAAGCCTGCCTGGAAAAGGGAATGCTTCTGGGATCGTACCCGAGCAGTTTCCCGAGCGCCACCATCGGAGGCTGGCTCGCGAAGGACGGGGTGGGCATTGGTTCTTATAAATACGGTGGTCCGGGCAACAATCTGCGCAACATGAAGGTGGTCATGCCCGACGGGTCTTTGATAGACACCGGCTTCGATCATGTGGCAGACAATAGCGCCGGCTATAACCTGAACGCTCTGATGGTGGGGGCAGAGGGTACTTTGGGCATCATCTGCGAGGTAACGGTGAAACTCCAACCTGCGCCAGAGATCCTGAAGAACAATTCATATTCATTCGACCGGTTGGAGGCATTGCAACAGCCACTATGGGAGATATGCAGAGCGCGGATTTCTCCGCTTCACATTTCCTTCTCCGATGGCAAGCACTTCGAGTACCTGCGCAAGTCGGGAAGGCACGCACCAGAGGTGGGTACCATTCTCAACGTGACCTTCGAGGGATCGAAGGAAGAGGTGGCACGGGAAGAGGGCATCGTCGATGCCATTGTCATAAAGGGTGGCGGCAAGAAGATGGGTGACGAGGTGGGCAAGCATGAATGGGACGAAAGATGCTACGAGTTCCGTTCCCGCGAAGTCGGTCTCAGCTCGATACCTGGCGAGGTCGTGACCAGGCTGAAGGACTTCGCCGATGTCACTTCGAAATGCTATTCGCTCATGAACGAGTACAAGATGGAAGGCGCCATCATAGGGATTATGTGCGACCGCAACACGGTCATGTTCATGCCCTACTTCTTCTTCGACCCGGATTCGCTGATAAGCATGACGTGTTATGCTTTCAACAAGAAGCTCTCAGATCTCAGTTTCGAGCATGGGGGGAGACCTCTTGGATTCGGAGCCTTCTTCGCTGGAAACCTCCAAATAATCAGAGGAAAGGACGCAGCCAAGCAAATGAAGGCCATCAAGAAGGCGTTGGATGAGAAGGAGATCATGAATCCGGGCAAGCTGCTTGGAATGAAGACCAGATATGGCATCGGAATTTCCTCAGGACTTTTCGAATTTGGAATGGACGCGATGGGAGTGGGCAAGAAGCTATTGCCTCGCCATGACCAATTCGATGAGAAGGCGGAAGTCTACGAGGCCGAACGGCACAACAACGAGCATCCCGACCATAAGGTTTAGGCCGAAATGAAACTCCTTCCGATTATTCCTTGGTCCATGATGTGCCTTCGGAATGCAGTCCCAAAGCCGCCTAGCCACGCGTTCGGAGCGTAGATATCAACGGAGCTAATTGCAACCAATGCCATGCCGGTCGCGATTTAGATGTAAGCGTTCCGCAACATCTTCTTTTGACGTCGGAGGCCTCGGCTCTTACTTGACCGGCTCCATTACTGGCTCATTGCCACCTGAATCGAGATCTTGCGCACCTCGCCCTTACTTTCAGTTGATTATTCGTCCACGCGCTCAGTGCCATTCCCCAATGCTATTCCAATTTGATAGCCTTCGAGCGGAACTCAGACCGGATCATTTCGAATACTTTTCTGGGTCTGAATCGAATTTCTTCTTGCAACCCGGGGCGCAGAAGTAGTAATCTTTGCCCTTAAATGTCGATTTCCATTTCGCAGTCTTCTCGTCCACTTCCATCTTGCATATCGGATCTATTGCTGTCATTCATTTCACCTCTTGCCTTCCCTTTTGATCTCGGGGGTATATCTTTTCAGCAGAGCTGCATTGCTGACCACTGAGACGGAGCTCAAGGCCATCGCTCCAGCGGCGATGATCGGCGGTAGCAGGACGTTGAAGAACGGGAAGATCAGTCCTGCCGCCAGTGGTATTCCTGCCGTATTATATCCGAACGCCCAGAATAGGTTCTGACGGATCTTCCTCATCGTCCTCTTGCTTAACTGGATTGCCGCGACCACGTCCTTAAGGTCATTTTTTATAAGGACGATGCTCCCGCTCTCGATAGCCACATCCGTCCCCGAGCCGATGGCTATCCCGACATCTGCCTTTACCAATGCTGGAGCGTCATTGATGCCGTCTCCGACCATCGCTACGACCTTTCCTTCCGTTTGCAGCTTGGCAATCTCCTTTGCCTTATCTTCTGGCAGGACCTCCGCGAGCACTCGATCGATCCCCAGCTCCTTGGCGATCACCGCTGCGGTCCGGCGATTGTCGCCAGTCAGCATCACTACCTCGATATTCATACGTTTCAGTTCGGCGATCGCTTCCGCTGAGGTCGGCTTCACAACATCCGCTACTCCAATGATCCCGATGAGCCGGGAATCCTTTGCCAGCAACATCGCGGTTCTCCCTTTCTCTTCGATTGATTGGATATCTGCCTCATGAGCATCGGTGGCGATCTTCGATTCATTCATCAGAGTCCGGTTGCCCAATAGAACGATAGAGCCGCCCACTGTCGCTTTGACGCCCCTGCCCGGGAGGTTCTGGAAATCAATAGGGCTTTCGATATCGACCTTCATGTGTTCCGCCCTGCGGACGATCGCCTTTGCCAAAGGATGCTCTGAACCTTTCTCGATGCTCGCCGCAAGGAAAAGGAGTTCATTCTCGGAGCCATCTATCGGCATCAAGTCGGTGACGTCTGGTTCCCCTTTGGTCAGCGTTCCAGTCTTGTCGAAGACGATCACCTGAACATTTCCAGCGCGCTCCAATGCCTCCCCGTTCTTGATCAGGATGCCATTCTCTGCTCCCTTCCCCGTCCCAACCATTATCGCAGTCGGCGTGGCGAGCCCCAAAGCGCAGGGGCATGCGATGACCAAGACCGAAATGAAAGCCGTGAGAGAGAAGATGAACCGTGGAGCTGGCATGTTACCGAAGAGGTCGAATCCCACCAGATACCAGAACAGGAATGTCGCAATTGCAATTATGATGACGGCCGGGACGAAAACTGCGGCGACCCTATCCGCGAGCCTCTGGACCGGTGCCTTTGACCCCTGGGCCTCCTCCACCAGTCGCACGATCTGAGCCAATGCCGTGTCCTGTCCAATCCGGGTAGCTCTCACCTTTAGCAAGCCGTTCTTATTGATCGAGCCACCGATCACCTCGGAAGCCTCTGACTTCTCTACCGGGATGCTCTCACCGGTTANNCGGATTCATCAACCGCCGACGACCCTTCAACCACCGTTCCATCTGTTGGGATCCTTTCTCCTGGCCTGACGATAAACAGATCATTGACGTCAAGCTCCTCCACTGGCACCTCAGTCTCGACACCTTCAATGATGCGCCTTGCCGTCTTGGGCTGGAGGTCGATTAGCTTTCGAATCGCTTCAGAGGTGCTTCCCTTAGCTCTAGCCTCCAGATATTTTCCGAAAAGGATGAGTGTGATTATCATGGCCGAGCTGTCGAAATAGGTATCGTGGAAAGCCACAACCCCTGGAAAGAAGACCACGGCGACACTGTAGAAATATGCGGCCGATGTCCCAACAGCGATCAACGTATCCATGTTGGTAGTGCGATGTAGTGCCGCTTTGTACGCGTTAACATAGAATCGGTACCCGGCAATGAATTGGACCGGGGTGGCCATGATGAAGAGTAAGTAATTGCCATTATCCATGAAGAACTGGACCTTGCCTAGGTCGGTGAACATCATGGCCAAAGCCAATCCCAGGGTCGGTAGTGAAAGGGCGAGGCTGAAGACAAGCAATCTCTTCTTGCGATTCATCTCCTTGACACGTTCCATCCTCTCGGTATCGACCGTTTCGGCCTCGATTACCTCATAGCCAGAATCGCGTATCGCCCTCTTCAGGTCTGGAACGCGAACCATCTGGGGATCATAGGTAATCGTCACCTTGTCATTTGCCAGATTAACGGAGGCTGCTTGGACTCCTTCAAGCGAAAGAAGCGCCTCCTCGATGGTGTTCGCGCAAGTAGCACAGGTCATCCCTCCCACGGAAATGGTGACAATGTTGAGGACGACGTCGTAACCGGCGTCCCTAACGGCCTTCTTCATCAGATCGATGTTAACCTTCTGCGGATCATATGAGACCGTGGCTCTCTCGGTAGCCAGGTTCACATTGGCGCTCTCGATTCCCTGCAGGTCAGCCAGGCTGCGCTGGATGGTATCAACGCAAGAAGCACAGGTCATTCCAGTGACGCCGAAGCTCGTTTTCTTCTGCCCTTTGCTCGAGTTGCGAATTGGTGGCGCGGACAAGTTATTTCCTTGCATTCGAATCATCATGGGAAAAAAGAGTTAATCTAGGTTTGGATAAAGGGGTCATTGAAGCGATGCAATTTACAAGCCTACTAATCCATCGAAATTTCTCCGAAACGGTCCAAAGATCGATTGATTGTCTGAACTCTAATAGGTCTCAGCGATCGCCTCGATCATTATTCTCGCCTTGAGCGGTAGTTGTCTAACCTCAACAAAACTTCTGGCCGGAGGGTCTTTATTGAAATGTTGCGCATAGATCTCGTTGATTATCTTTAGATCATCCAGGTTCGTCACAAAGACCGTAGTCTTGACAACATTCCTCGTTATCAACCCGATCGACGTCAATACCTGCTCCAGGTTCAAAAGGCATTGCTTTGCCTCCGATTCTAGCCCTCCTTCGACGAGTTTGCCGGTGACCGGGTCGATNNGACCCGAACAAAAGACGAACTTGTCTGAGATTACCGCCTGAGAATAGGGACCTATGGGTTTCGGCGCATCTGGTGAAAGAACAATCCGCTTCATGTTAGTAATACGACACATCGCGATAATCAATTCATCGCTCTCTTATTCGGACTTAGTTACTTGTCTGAGCCATCGCGGAAGATCAACGATGCTGTCTATCACTTCTTCGCAACCGACCTGGCTCCATTTTTCACGACTAGTTGAACCGGTAAGCACGCCAACAAATGCCGCTCCGGATGCTTTGGCGCATTCATAATCCATGGGATGATCGCCAATGAAGAGGCATTCCTCTGAATGGCAATGGAATCTTTCTGCGATGCGGTCCATGGCCAGCGGGCTCGGCTTTGCCTCCTCCATGGGATAATCGTCCCGACATACCAAATGAACCACTTGGCCATCAAAGCCGGTTCTGCCTAGAACGGTCGTCGCATAGTCCCTCGAGCCTCGAGTCAGTATGCCCACCTCAAACCCTTCCTCTTTCAACGAATTGATCAGGATAGCGGCATCTTTAATCTCCCGGACTTCATCGACCTTTTCCATTTCGATCCCCGTCAGAGCTTCGTTTAGCTTGCGATTGAACTTTTCTAAGTGGGTGGCGGACGATCGCTTTTGCAGATATGCCGTCCCGCGGTTGAAATTCTCTACCACCGAGTCTTCAGGATCGATCAAGCGGTCTGGAACACCTGCATCGGCGAGTTCTTCCAATACCTTTTCCTTCAAACGGACATAGTCAATGTGGCTTTGCACCAGCGTATTGTCCAAATCGAAAATGATTGCCCTGACCTGTTTCAGCTTTTCACTTCCCCACGCGATGATGATCCCCATCAAGATATTCCTTTCGATACTCGAGCGCGATGCTCAGGTAGCATTCCTCATGGAGAATCCAGCCAGGGAACAGTCTTAGGCTTCATTTCGCATCAAATATGTTTGAAAATGGTGGCACCCGCGCCAATGCCAGCAATCGCCATTTTCGGGGTGTTATGCGAGTAGGACATGTTCCCATCCTTATCCAGGATGATGACCCCTCCATATCCTTTCACCCTATCTTCCAGGTAGCGAATGGCTTCGTCACCCGCCTGTTTAACATTCATGCCATCCTCAAGGCTATGGCAAACTCGCCTTGCGATGACGGTCTTCATCAAAGGCTCCCCCCATCCAGTGGCAGAGACGCCCGCACATTTACTGTCGGCGTAATTGCCACAGCCGACCAACGAGCTGTCACCGACCCGCCCCGCCATTTTGTTGGGAGTTCCGCCAGTGGACGTGGCTGCGGCAATCTTACCTTTGGAATCTATTGCCACAGCCCCTACCGTACCTCGGGGCGAATAGCGATCTCGGGTGGGGTCGAAAAACTCCCTATCCTCGAACGATTGCCTGCGCTTAATCTCCTGCCATCGTTCAAATTCCCGCTGAGTCAATAGGCTCTCATGGGGGACGGTCGGTACGCCGATAGAACGCGCGAACCTCAACGCACCATCACCGACCAGCATGCAATGCTGGGTTCTCTCCATGACCTGCCTTGCCAATGAAATCGGGTGAAGGATATGCTGGACGGCGGCGACGGCACCAAAGGACAGATCATCGCCATCCATTATCGTAGCGTCCATCTCCACCTCCCCATCTGCATTGAGGAACGAGCCGAGTCCGGCATCAAAGGTCGGGTCCTCCTCCATGACCTTCACAGCAGCTTCGACCGCATCGACCGCGGAAGCCCCTCTTTGGAGGAATGAATGCCCTTCCTCCACCGCTGCTGAGCACCCTCTAAGATGCGAATCCCAAAGGTCCTCAGGAATGTCCCAAGCCCCTCCATGGACGATGATGCATGGCTCCATCGATAAACACCTAGCAGCCTTGATCGCGGAACGGCCTGCCAGGTTAATTCGCTTTCGATATAGAAAGAAGAGATTGCCGCTTAGGCGGCTAAAAGGTTAGCAGCTATTCTCCATATTCCCACTGAGGTAGCTGGCATAGCCCGACATGTCAAGGAGTCCGTGACCTGAGAGGTTGAACACGATGGTCTTCTTCTCGTTCTTCTTCTTCGCTTCCAGGGCCAGATCTATCGCCGCACGGATGGCATGGGTTGATTCAGGTGCAGGAATTATGCCTTCCGTCCTGGCGAACATCAGGCCGGCTGAGAATGTATCCTTCTGCTCGATGGCCACAGGTCTGACCAGCTTCAATTTGACCGCCAAGCTGACCGTTGGCGCCATGCCATGATATCTTAGTCCACCAGCATGGATGGATGAAGGCATGAATTCGTGGCCAAGGGTATACATCTTGAACAGCGGCGTCATTCCGGCGGTGTCGCCGAAGTCATAACGATACTCGCCAGAGGTCAATGAAGGAACGCAGACCGGTTCGGCGGCTAGGAATTCCGTTTGGACCTTGCCTTTCATTTTCTGCCCGAGCAGCGGGAATGAGAACCCAGCGAAATTAGATCCGCCTCCGACGCAAGCTACCATGTAATCGGGTTCGATATCGATTAGCTCCAGCTGCTTCACAACCTCTTGCCCGATGACGGTCTGGTGCAGCATCACGTGGTTAGCAACTGAGCCAAGCGAATACTTGGTGTTTGCCGTTTTCACGCAAGTCTCGATCGCCTCGCTTATGGCGATGCCAAGGGATCCAGTGTTCTTCGGGTTCTCCTTTAGCAGCTTCTTTCCGAAATCGGTCAATGTGCTAGGCGAGGGATGCACTTTTGCCCCGTAGGTCTCCATGACATAACGGCGATACGGCTTCTGGTCGTAGGAGACCTTGACCATGAACACCTCGACGTCGATGCCGTACAGGGCGCCCGCGATGGCCAGCGCGCTGCCCCACTGGCCGGCGCCGGTTTCGGTNNGCGGTATTGGGCTTGTGACTTCCCGTCGGGCTGAGGTCTTCTCGTTTGAAGAAGATTTTCGCTGGTGTCTTGAGCTCCTTCTCCAAATGGATCGCCCTAACCAGGGGACTCGGTCTGTTAAGCAGGATTAAAGACTCGCGTACTTCCTCCGGAATATCGATGTATCGCTCTTCTGACATCTCCTGTCTGATGATCTCATCCGGAAATATTGCCCGAAAGTCTTCGAAGGAAGCGGGCTCCTTAGTGCCAGGATGCAAGGGGGGAGGCAATTTCTCTGGAAAATCTGCTGCAATATTATACCATTTCTTCGGGATGTCCTCGATCCCGAGGGTGACTCTGAGATCTGATTGCTGTTTCATGGGAAGCGGTAATCAATCGTCAATATATAACATTTATGTCGTCTAATGACTTATTATGTACATTATTATTCAATTGGCTATTGCTTTGCTCTATTTCCAGAGAGAAATAAAAAAAAGAAGGGGTTACCG
>PNBI01000112.1 GCA_003135935.1 Methanomassiliicoccaceae archaeon | reverse complement strand
GAGACGATCGCAGAGGGGGATCATTTCTCCTCTGGGGAACACGACTTCGAGGTCATATATACGCCTGGTCACACTATCGGTTCGATTTGCCTCTACGAAAAGAAGAGCGGCATCCTGATATCCGGGGACACGGTGTTCGTTGGCGGTGTAGGCCGCTGGGATCTTCCCACGGGAGACTTCGATTCCCTCGTGACGTCCATAAGGAAGCTCTTCGCGTTCGGCCCGGAAAGCATCTATCCGGGGCATGGACCACATGCTATCGGTAATGGGAAGCAGAGAATCATGGAAGATTTGAACGGGATAGGTGAGGATTGAATGCGGATACTAAAATGCGTGAGCAAAGGGAAAGTTGACTGCGGCCTTCCAGAAATCGATGTGGAAAACGTCGTAAGTGAATTGAAGGCAGGCAAATTGATCGTCTATCCTACTGAAACGCTTTACGGCCTGGGGGCGAACGCCTTCGATGAATCCGCGGTGAAGCACGTCTTCGTGATCAAGAAGCGTCCATTCGACATGCCATTGTCTGTGGCTGTAAGCGGCATCGAGATGCTGGAAAGCGTGGCAGTGCTAGACAAAACATCACGCAAGCTGGCCCAAAAGCTCATGCCTGGTCCGATAACTTTGATAATCACCAAGAAGCCGAACGTGCCGGACATCGTGACCTCCGGGTCCGATGAGATTGGGATCAGAATGCCAGATCATCCTTTGGCGCTGGAGATCATTAGGCGAGCCGGTCCGATCACCTCCACGTCCGCGAACCTTCACTCAAAGCCAGACCCGACTGCGGTAGGAAGCATGGTGAAGGAGTTCGGCGACGCCATTAGCACCTACATCGATTGCGGCAAAACGAAATTGGGCAAACCGTCCACGATCGTGGCGGTGCATGACGGGGAGATAGAGATCATCAGGTCCGGCGTGGTCACCAAGAAGGAAATCGAGGCGGCATTGAATGGATGAGCATGCCTTGGAATGCCTCAGGAAGGCTGGAGCGATCTCCAGGGAGGCTCGGGAACTCGGGATCGGACTGGTTGACGAAGGGAAGCGCTTGGTCGACGTTGCTAATGAGGTCGAGGCTTTCATCGTCCATAGAGGCGCTCGTCCGGCGTTCCCGGTCAACATTGGTGTGAACGATATCGCTGCCCATTTCTCTCCTTCGACCGACGACAAGACGGTCTTCCAACGCGGTGATCTGGTGAAGGTGGACGTTGGCGCTCATGTAGACGGCTACGTGGGCGATACAGCGGCGACGGTGGAGATAAGCACCAAGAATTGGAGGCCACTGATCGATTCGACTTCGAAAGCCCTCCGGATCGCCATCGAGATGATAGGCGAGAACGTCAGCGTGAGCCAGATCGGCGGCGCGATAGAGCGTTCCATCAAGACCGATGGTTTCAGACCGGTGGTAAACCTCACAGGCCATGGGATGAAGCGATACAATCTCCATGCTGGATTGACCGTCCCCAACGTGGACGATGGCAACCCCGCTAAGGTAAAGACCGATATGGCCATCGCCATCGAGCCGTTCGCTACCAATGGAGGCGGGCAGGTCTATAATGACCGCCCTGGCAACATATATCGCGTCCTCCGCGGGAGGCAGTTGCAGGACCAGAAGGCTGCTAAGCTATTCGAACAGATAACCACGAATTTCGGCACACTGCCATTCTGCGAGCGCTGGTGCACATTGATAACGCCTGAGGCACCGACCTTATTGAAGACCTTGATCCGACATGGCGTCATCGCATGTTATCCTGTTCTGCGGGAGGTCAAGTCCGGCATGGTCAGCCAATCTGAGCATACGACCTTGATCTTAAACGGCAAGGCTGAAGTCTCTACCTGATCCTTCATTAAGAGTATTCGCTGCGTTGGTCAATGGTGAAAACGTCGCCTGAGAAAGTTTAATATGAGTCTGCCGTTTACGAGTTCAGTCTCATGCGAGGGTAGCCAAGCCAGGTCAAAGGCGACAGACTCAAGATCTGTTCCTGAAGAGGTCCGTCGGTTCAAATCCGGCCCCTCGCACCACTCGTTTGGGGGTATAGTATATAGAAACGAAAAATGATACCCTGGCATTCCTGTCATGGACACCGAACCAAGCGGGATGCGGTGAGGTTCAGGAACGCACTGTGACTGGTTCAGCATTTTTCTCCTTAGGTTCAAGTACAGTGGCCTAGGCGTTCAATTGTACCTTGAGCACATCGGAGCTATCGTACGTCCGGCTGAAGCTCAGACTTCCATCGGAACCGGATGTGATGGTGCTGACTAGCACGCCATCCACATAGATGTTGAACGAGCTGCTCGCTTTCAAACCTTTCATTGTAATCGTGGTGCTTCCTCCAGTGGCGGCGAGGTTCAGCTCCGCCGAGGTCGAGGTCAGGGATACGAGCTTTACAGAGATGGTGCCTGAAGTCTTCTGTTGCACCATGAGGTTAGAATTCTTCACGATCTCTCCAGTCTTCTCCGCCGCTATGCTGCCGTGGAAGGTGCCCTTTCCATCGGTAGTGAAGGTCATAGACGAGGTCGACTGGACGTTAGTCCCTGCCCCATAATAATATGAAGAAGCGAACGCCAAATTGAACGACCGGGTCGAGCCNNAGCAAGTTGGTGAGCTTGAATGTTGATGGAGCGGCGGTCGAGGTTATCATTGGCGTGCCGGTGCCTTTCATGACAACCATCGAGGCAGCGGTCGACAGGGTAGTGCTTGTTGCCAGATCGAGGGTGTCTACGCTTATTGTTCGAACGTCAGAGTTCTGGGTGCACCCCATGGCTTCGAACATGTCCTCAGCCATGACCAGGTTGTGTTCCTGCGCTTCAAAGCTATCATAGCAGGTCAGATCTATCATGTAGCTGTACTTGGCGGCCCCGAAGAGGGCGCTGTACACGTCGTTCTGATCGTTGGAATCCGTAGCGGAGTAGCTCTGATAGACCAATATGTTCGGTCTGTACTTGGCGGGAATGTTGTTCACGAAGTCCATGGTCGATTGGACATGCTTCGTCAGATCCGTGTTATGATGGCTGGATGGCTCATACCCTTCTATGATGGTAAGGTCTGTGGCGATCGACAAGTGGAGCAATGCTGTATACGAATTCGCAATTACATAGTCCCAATATCCTGATGAATAGGTATCCTTGATCAATGCCAGGTATCCATCGTACAAGGTGCTGGTCCTTTGCTGGTAATCGTTCTTCGGCGTGTTGGTCGAGGTCCAGAGGTTGATCCCGTCCCAGAAGACGCCGCTGGAGCTGGTCCACCATGCTTGATTCGGATCGTTATTTATCAGCTGCCATCGATACGTCCCCGATGTGGTATAGGGACCGCTGACCGGATTGCAGATGGCATTCCCACCGGAAGTGAGCGGTGTCATACTCTGCGTCATCATCTGCCACGATTTCGGTACGTTGCTCGGCGTATCTGGATTCTTGTTGGCCAACTGAGCCGATTTATAATTCCAATCGATCTGGTTCGGATTGTTGGAATAGACCGCCACCTTGATCTGGCTGCTCTCGACCCAGCTATGCGTGCTCGTGCTCCAGGTCCCCATGTTCATGTACGAGAGCGGGAACACCGGAGTGCTGTGATGTCCGTATTTTGCGGCTACGATCGGAGCGACCCATTGAGCATAGCCGACGTCGTGGCCCTGCTGCTTCCCATCGCTATATTGGTAGGGGCGGACGAACAGGTGGAAGGTCTGCTGAGTACCTAATGCGATGTTCGGCACGATGGAGTTGAGGGAGCTATACTTCAGCGCCATGACCGAGCTCCCTCCATGTCCACCGGACAGCCAGAGTGGTGAGTAGATGTAGGCAACCGTGTCCGAATAGCCCCATTCCACTCCTAGATTCCGCCCGGGAGCCCTTAGGTCGCAGGCCGGTGCGTACATTTGCATAGATGGGTACCAGCCGCCTATGCCGTAACCGGAAGTGGTCTGCTCATCGAAGCCCGGGATGTAGCGGTTGAATTGGCCGTTCGTGAGCTTGTACAATGAGCCGGTTGACGAATATAGACCGATGTAGTAGGTAGTGAGGACGTTCTTCGAGCCTGGAGTGTAAGTAACGTTAAGCTCGAAATAGTCCCGATAGATCGTGAACGATTGCTTCAAGGAGAATTCGGTGCAAGATTCGAGGAACCAAACGGTGTTGCCGCTCTGCCCATAGCTAGAGATGGTCATCTTGACAGAGTCGAGCGCGTTCCCATATTGGTCAACAGTGCCATCGCCTGGATACTGTGGGTTGACACGCTTGTAGAGGATATAGTCTGAGCTGAAATACGGTTGAATACGATATTCGATGAATGGCGTGGAATAATCTGCTGTGATCGAGTATTCTTCAGTCGATACGAGGTACTTTGATGTGAGTTTGGTGACTGTCATGTTCGCCGATTTCTGACCTAGGTTCAGGTCTGTATAGGTCACCGATTGAGCAGAAGCCGTAAATGAGAAGAAACTTGTCGAGAGAAGAATTAGTACGAGGAAGGTTGAGATAAGACCGTACCGAAGCCGCTTCTTAAATGGGAACGACATGCCCGGCGAATAGTGCAATCTTATTGCACGTTTTGGTGCCTTAGTAAGAGCATCTTTCTGTACTTGGTTTGGGATATTGCCATCCGATAATATGTCACTACTGGCATCCCCAACTTCTATCCCCATCACGTCGACGAAAACAGGGCAATGCTATAAGCCCTTTTTGTTTGATGTTGTGTCAAGGCTAAGCAATAACCCGAAACATCTTCCCGACCGTGAAATGCCAATCTATCGAGCGTTGTGTTGTCGTTCCGTCTCAACTATAATTGGATTCGATCGACTTTCGTCACATTGTTTAAGATGAATCTGAAGATTAACAAAGCCCATTCTTTCACATCTTCCTTTTCTCTAAAATTACTCCCAATTGTATCATAAATCATAATCTCGATAATCAAGTTCAATTCTCACTTGTTAAGAGGGGTCAATTTAGAAAGATGGGAAAATGGCAGACCGAGCATTCGCATTGATCAATAAATCATCGATTTCCCGCTGAACCAACGCAATGACTTGATATAATGGCAATGAAGAACTACATACAGAGGAGTTAATAATCATGGCACTGAAAGAAAAATTCCCTACCAGGACTCCAGATAAAGTAGAGAAGGTCACTGAGAAGCAGCGAGATGAAGGCGGCTATGGAATGGCTAAGAAGGATGGAATAACATATCCCCCATCAAAGAAAGGGAAGAAGTAGGAATCCTCAAAGTATATTCTGATATTAACGCCTTCTTTTGTTCGAAGGCATGAAAGATAAGCAAACCCTTTCCATTTCCCCTATCAAGAAAGATAGAAGTAACATTTCTTGATGGTTGGCGCAAGATTGTTAAATATCATTGGCTCTATGCGTTCGCATTCGGTGATTCATAGCCATCGATCGCGATCACCCGGAAGTGATGAATTGTCATTAGCCGACGAACAGGAAGAAAGAGCCCGGAAACAGATGGTCAATATATTGAAAAAGACGATGAGCGAGGAGGACGCTATGGAATTCATGCGGCTTTTGGTCGTTCTCATGCACTGCAAAACGCAGCAGCGCTCGGCAGCAGGGTTTTTCACGGAATAGAAGAATACCTAAGGTGTTCCG
>PNBI01000019.1 GCA_003135935.1 Methanomassiliicoccaceae archaeon | reverse complement strand
TGATGATAGTGAAGGGCGATGGCTCCCTTATGGGGGAATCGGTGGCAAAGCAGAGACCAGTGGAGACAATCCTCTCGGGACCGGCGGCAAGCCTGACCGGAGCCCGTTACCTCACCCACGAGGACGAGGCGGTGGTAATCGACGTCGGTGGCACCACCACCGATATAGGCATCCTTAGGAAGGGAAAGCCTCGCCTGGACCCGGAGGGCGCTTTGATCGGCGGTTGGAGGACAAGGGTCAGGGCGGCGGATATCCTGACATCGGGCATCGGGGGGGACAGTCGTGTGGTGGTCCACAACGGCAAGATCCTATTGGCTCCGTTGAGGGTGATACCGCTCTGCATCGCCAGCACCATGTACCCGAAGGTGTTGGAGAAGCTTGAGAAGGTCCGGAGCGTTTCGATAAGGCCGCAACCTTCGTATCTTGACATCACCCGTGTCAGCCAGATCACCGAGTTCTTCATTTACAGCAAAGAAGTGAGCGGCTACGAGCTAAGCCCGGTGGAAGCCAAGCTCGTTGAGTTGGTCAAGCAGGAGCCCCGCTCGGTCCAGGAGATCAGTGAGATAACCCGGGAACACCCCTTCTCTCTGAATTTCAAGAGGCTTGAGGAGATAGGGATGATCCAGAGGATCGGGCTCACTCCCACAGACATTCTTCATGCTGAAGGTTCGTATGTCGAATATGATCCAACTCCTTCCAAGTACGGCGTTGAGATCCAGGCCAAGGTCCTCGGAACGAGCCCGGCTCAATTTTGCCAAGCGGTCAGGGTCGCGGTGATCGAGAAGATATCGACCGAGCTCGTGAAGAAGCTCATCAACGAGGAAACGGGGGAGACCTCATTTTGCGAGGTGGCTGCAGATTTCATCAACAAGTTCGTGAAGCTGGAGAATGGGATCGACTACTCATGCAGGATGCAGCTGAACAAGAAGATAATCGGGATCGGAGCACCGGTCGGGACCTATCTGCCCGAGGTGGCCAAACGCTTGGGGACTGAACTAGTGCTACCGGAGCATATGGAGGTCGGCAATGCCGTGGGCGCTATCACTGGGAGCATAATTGAGAACGTCGAGATACTCATCAAGCCCAAGCAAGGGATGGGAGTGATGGAGGACCCGCCTTGCGTTATGCACTCCTCGGACGAGATGAGGGAGTTCGAGACCCTGACCGAAGCGATCGAATATGCCAAGAAGGTCGGAGCCGAGATCGCCACCGACAGGGCGCTCAGGTCTGGTGCGGAGGGCGTCGAGGTCGTGGTCGAGAACAACGACATGAGGGCTAAGCTAGGCAGCGATTGGGGGCATGACGTGCTCTTGGAAGTGAGGATCCTCGCGACGGCGATCGGGAAGCCGAAGCAATTCTTCGAAGGAAGAGGCCGATGATAAACCTGGTAATATGTGGCGGATACAGTCCGCAGGCGAGAGTGCTCAGAGTTGCGGTGAAAGGTGTCGCCAAATGCGGCGAGGTCCAGGTCATCACGCTCTGCCCGGCGCTCGCAGGTCTTGCCAACCGATTGGAAGAGGTCAACTCGTTCGATCCGGAGAAGACCGTCGTCGTAGACGCATGCGAGGGCGGTTGCGCGCTTCAGGCATTGCAATTGATCGGCTTGAAACCGAGATCGTCCTTGCTTCTGACCAAATATCCGGTCTTCTCCGACAAGTACGTCAAAGAAGCCCAAGAAAAGATAGTGCGGCTGCTGGCGGAGGTCAAAGGCTGATGAGGAGAGCAGTCGTAGTCTGCGGAGCGAACGGGGAGCGCGGTCTGATACTGGAAAAAGTAGTGGAGCGATTTGCCCGCGAGAACCAATCGAAGATCCTCCAGTTCGGGGCAGGTGGGATCGCAGTCAGCTCCTTGATGCTTACGATGAGCAACGTGGACCTGACCAATGTCATCACTGTCAACGGCTGCCGCAACAGATGCACCGACAAGATCATCGAGAGAGCCGGCGCAAAGATCAGGACCTCGTGTGTGCTCGATGATGCGCTTCAAAGGGAGGTCGGGGCATGCAAGACGACCTGCTCGTACGATTTTCCCGACGTCAATGAAGAAGAGGTCAGGCGGTTCGTTTCCATTATAGCGAAAGGGCTAGAATAATGACTTACCGGTTCTTCTTCCAGCCTTGTTCGTCGTAATAGTCTGTCATCACTTGTTGGATATGATCTTGGAGAGATCTTCCCTGCTGCACGGTCTTGATCTCAGGCATCTTGTCGATATAGAACTCATGGTCGCACTTTGCGCATCTGACCTTCGGGCAGCCAGCGATTGATTCGGAACAGCCTCGGCAGGCGAAAGAACGGGCATATACGAGGGAGAAGACGAAGCCGCACTGTGGGCATGTAAACGTCTTTCGGATCGATTTCACGGTGTTCTCGGAGAAACCCTTTGCCTTCATTGCTTGATAGTAACTATCCATACTCGTCCCTCACTTTTTCACGTGATGCGAAATGCTCTTTTCGGTTTCGTAGTAGTCCTGAACTATTTCAAATTCGGCATCGAACTCGTGGCAGACCTCCTTAATCGAGGCCATCGATACGTCCCTCACCACCGGGTCCCAAATGCCGTGAACGATCACATGGAGGATGACGTCCATCTCGTCGACCTCATCGAGCAGAGCCTGTATCTTGGCTGCGGCTTGGAAGACCGATGCGGCGGCCTCGGGCGAGCCGTTGGATCGGCCGGCATGGGCCAGACGCTCTCTCCCCTCCGCCGCAGCGTCGGACCCGACCGCCTCCTGCAGGCGGCGGATCAGCTCCACCAGGATCGGCAGCAGAGCATCAGCCTCCGCCTTGTCGAAGAGGCGCTCAGAGGAGAGGGACACACACGGATCGTACGGGACCGCTCCCGCCCAAGCCTAGTTTTCGCTCCGCGTACTGAGGGGTCCTCCGCTCAGAGCGAAGGCCTGCGGCCCTCGCTCCTCACTCCGTCGCCCTCAGTAGATGCCGAGCTCCAGCTTGACCTCGTCCGAGGCCATGGT
>PNBI01000121.1 GCA_003135935.1 Methanomassiliicoccaceae archaeon | reverse complement strand
GGGTCAGCGGCGTCGACGCCGTCATTTACAGGCTCGATTCGTCTGGAGAGCAGACCTACACCACAGGGTTCACGGTTTCTTCGGATGGTGTTCATAGTATCAATTATTACGCAGTGGACATCGCTGGAAATATCGAGAGCGAGCACGCCATCCAGTTCGAAATCGATGCTAGTCCGCCGACGGTCTCCGGTGACCTTAATGGAGTCGTTGGCGAAAATGGGTGGTACACATCCTCAGTTGCCATTGAAATCAGGGGGAATGATGCCGAAAGCGGCATCGATTCAATTATGTACCAATTGGATGGCGCCAATTGGCAGAACTACCATTCCAGCGTTGAAGTGAGCGTAGAAGGCGAACATGACGTCGCATTCTATGCATTGGACAAAGCGGGCAACCAAGCGGAAACCGGTTATCTTACATTCCGCATCGATAATATCATTCCTACCATCGATTGCAATATGACGGGTGAGCAAGGCCGGAATGGCTGGTTCCTCGATGGGGTCAAGGTCAATCTGACCGGTCAGGACGAATTGAGCGGCATTGCGCATCTGATGTATCGCCTGGACGGCTCGGATTGGATCGAGTATGCCGGAAACCTATTGATCGACGTAGAGGGTCAGCACTCGTTGGACTATTTCGCGATCGATCGCGCTGGCAACAACGGGACGATCGAGACGAAGGCATTGATGCTGGACAAAACCGGCCCAGAAAGCTCATGCGAAATCAACGGAACGCTCGGCCTCTCAGGCTGGTATGTCTCTTCGGTATCGATAATTGTGTCCGGGCAGGATGGCAATGGCAGTGGCGTCGATCTCATCGAGTGTCGACTTGATGGGGGTTCTTGGGAGAATTACTCCGGTGCCATCATGGTGCAGGACGAAGGTGCACATTCCATGGAATGCCGTGCCACCGACATCGCTGGCAACAACGGGAGTGTCGAAGCGTTCGACTTCATGATAGACAAGGTCGCACCGGAGACATCGGCTTCTATTAATGGCAGCATCGGGGAGCAAGGCTGGTATACCAGCTCGGTCGAACTGATGCTATCGGCGGAGGACGGTGTATCTGGCGTATCGCATACTTACATGAGGGTCAACGAGGGCGATTGGAGCTTGAGTCATTCGGGCAATTTCAGCGGTGGCGTTTACCATATCGAATTCTACTCGATGGATGTTGCTGGCAACTCTGGGCCGATCGGAGAAGTCGTCATCATGAGCGATCTTGATTCGCCTGCGACGACTCCACTGATGATGGGAACGCTATCAGATAACGGTTGGTACACTTCCAATGTCAGCCTGAATCTCTCTGCCATGGACGATCTCTCCGGGGTCGATTCCACAATCTACCGTGTTGATGGCGGGGAATGGACCTCTTACATCGGCAGCATTCTCTTTCGTGATGAGGGCAGGAGTTTGATTGAGTACCGTTCAATTGACTTGGCTGGGAATGCGGAAGCGATCCGATCCGTTGAGATCGATGTAGATAAGGCTGCGCCGATGTCGTCGGTTCAGGTCCAAGGTAACAGCGGAGTTGGAGGCTGGTATGTGTCGGCTCTGCTGATCAACATAAGTGCGGTGGATAATATCAGTGATGTCGCTTCCATCGATTACCGCCTTGATTCCGGCGATTGGCACACCTACCGCGGCCAATTCGCGGTGGAGAGCTGTGGATCTCATCTGGTTCAGTTCTATTCCAAGGACTTGGCGGGGAACCAAGAGCGGACCAGGCAGTTCAATTTCAGCATCGATAGCGATATGCCGACCGTAGCGACCCAGCTAAATGGGTATGTCTTCACAGCCAGTCAGATATCGTTCAACTGGACCAGCAACGATAGCACCAGCGGCATCGGCGCGATCGAGCTTAGCATTGATGGCGCGCCATACCGGATGTATGGTGGGTCACAGAGTAATATCACTTTCCAGGGATTGAGCGACGGTCAACATTCGCTGCTAATCCGTGTTACCGATCTTGCTGGCAACAAAGCAGTCAGTGCATTCGGCTTTATGGTGGATACCAACCCCATCAGTCCGCAGGGGCCATATGGTCCCATTCCACTGATCGTTCTGATACTAGGTGCCGCCCTTTTGATTGGTCTATGGGTCCGCCATGCCAAGCGACGTTGAAGAAGTGGGCCGTAAACAAGAATCATTGCGTCTTGCAGATATTCTCGATTCCGGCGGTCCTGGCGACTTTCTTGCTCTCATTCACCGTCACCTTCTGCCAAGGAATGAACACCGCCGCAGCTACAATCGCAACTATTACCAGCGCCACGATTAGGACCACGAACAATCCAATGGCTGCCTCGATATCCCCCTTCATCCTCCTCATGATTCGGCTAGCATAGTTTCTTTCGAAAAACCCTTCGCTGGAGAGATTGCTCGCCGCATATGGCATCACGGATGGCCGATTCGAAAGGAGACACAGTCCGAAGGACCTTGAGGTGGTCGCTCGGTCTAAGGCAGCCTCTTCTCCACCTCGTTCCAATTGACTAGGTTCCACCAACTCTCCACGAACTTGCCCCGGTCATTCTTATAATCGAGGTAATAGGCATGCTCCCAGACATCCAGGACCAGAAGCGGCTTCTGCCCAGGCGTGACGTTCACGTTGTGCTTCTCGATCTGCACCAGCATAGGTCGCTTAATGTGCCCGCAGAACACCATGGCCGCCCATCCCGATCCTTCCACGCTATTGGCGACGGCCGAGAACTCCTTCTTGAACCGTTCGAAGGAGCCGAACTCCGCATCGATGACATCGCCGATCTTGCCGCCAGGTTTGCCACCGCCAGTCCCGGTAGGCGCCATGTTCTGCCAGAATCGCTCATGGAGGAACAATCCACCGAAATGGAACGAATACTCCTTGCTGATCGCCTTCATGTCCAGATCGACGTTCTCCTTCCGCGCCTTCTCCAACTTCTGGAGGATGGCGTTCGCGCCGTTTACGTAGGCAGCATGGTGCTTGTCATGATGCAGTCGAAGCAGTTCTTCCGATATGGTCGGTGCCAGCGCCTTGTAATCGTAGGGCAATGGCAGAAGGGTATACACCTTGGGCTCTTCCATCAGATTCAACCTCGATTGCAGCAATTCGAATTGGTTGTATATACGGGTTGTTGTCGAGACTGGTTCGATTCAAGAGGCGATTCAATTTTCCAGGCCGGATCATCCAAGCGAGCGCTTGCACGTCATCGATCGGACGGCTATCCGGATAACAAGCATTTTCGATAGCGCCGCTTCGGAATATTCGAATGGAGGCACTGCCCCATAATGGGCCATTATCACATCGAGGGCTTTCATTTTCTCCTCTCTGTCCTCTATCAGCTCCGCTTCGCCCAGACCGATGACGCTGGTATAATCAATGGTCCATTTGCAGGGCAAATCCTTCTTCACCGTCTTGTATGTGTCGACCTCGAAGCAGACCTTGTTGGAGCGCCTGATGATGTCCAGCTTCCTGCCTTCCTTCGCCGAGTGGATGAAGATCGCCCCATCCCGATATCCGAAGCTCACTGGGACGATGTAGGGCTCGTCTCCATCGCAGAATGCCAGCCTCATCGTTTCCGCGTTATGAAGCAGGGACTCCATCACCGAGACGTCGGTGACCTCTTTCTCCTTCTTGCGGATATGTACCACCAAGCCATGTATAGTGCCCATCCGCCTAAATCAGTCTTCCTGAGCAAGGTGAAAATGAATGCTTATTAGATTGGGTTAAATAATCCACTGCATGGAGCGCTATCGGTCGTCATTTCCCGCCATCGGTTCCTGCTGAGTGACGCAATGGATGCCCCCATAGCCGTAGACCAGGTCGATTGCCTCGATGGGGACGATCTCCCGCTCCGGGAAAGCGTTCTCCAACATCTGGATCGCCTTGGCATCGTTTGTATCCTTGAACACTGGCAGCAGCACGCATTCGTTCCCGACATAGAAGTTCGCATAGCTGGCAGGCAGCCACCTCTCCTCTTCTTCCAGCCATAGAGGTTTGGGCATCGGGAGCTGCCTGACCACGAGCTGATGCCCGTCCTGGTCTGTTGCTTCCCGGAGGATCCCCAGGTTGCGCTTTAGCACCTCCGTGTTCGATTGGGAGCGGTCGCGGGAATGAGCGCACAGCACTTCCGTCTCGGACACGAATCGCGCGAAATCATCGATATGGCCATCGGTATCGTCCCCTTCGATGCCTGACCTCAGCCAGATCGTTCTGTCCACATTGAGGTATTCGCGCAGATATTCTTCGATCTGGGCCTTGCTCAATCTGGGATTGCGATTCCGATTGAGGAGGCACTGTTCGGTGGTTAGAACCGTTCCCGCGCCATTCACGTCTATCGAGCCGCCCTCAAGGACGATCCCTGGTCTGAAGGTGCGGACTCCGCTATTCCGAACGATGTCCTCTCCGGTAATGTTGTCATAGAGCAGGTCATCATACTTGCCTCCCCAGGCGTTGAACATCCACTTGACAGCTGCCTTCGCGTGCGTCTTCCGGTTCAGGAGGAAAGTCGGACCGTAGTCCCTGATCCAGACATCTGCCGATTTGAGCTGTATGAGCATAAGCTTGCTCTCTTCGGCCCCCTCTCGCGCCGCCATATCAACAACCCGATCACCCATGGCACCGTCCTCGACCAGAACTTTGACGACCTCGCCGTGGCTCAGAGCAGCGATCATTTTCGCGAAGATGGTTTCCACCGATGCCAAGCTCTGGTCCGGGAACGTTAAAGGGTTCTTCGGCCAGGAAAGCCAAGTCGCCTCATGTTTGATCCATTCCGCCGGCATGCGGTAATTCTCTGAGCGCGGCGTCTCCTGTTCCATAATTAGCACCTCACTTCCGCAAAGGCTTCACAATCGCACCGTAGCATTCTGGCCTGCGGTTCCGGAAGAAGCGCCATCCTTCCCTGACGGCCTTCCCGTGCTCCAAATCAATATCGCAGATCACGACCTCTTCTTTACTCCCAGCGCGCTTCAACGTCTTTCCGAAAGCGTCGATAACGAACGAGCCACCCCAGAAGCGCAATCGGTCCTCGATACCAGCGCGGTTCACCGCTGCCACCACCAACGAGTTCGCGATTGCATGGCCGCGCATCACGTTCTCCCACGCCCTATGCCAATTGCCCTCGGTCTGTTGTATGCCCCTTACCGTCCCGATGGCGGTCGGATAGAAGATGACGTCCGCGCCGAGGAGGGCGCAGCAGCGCGCCGCCTCCGGGTACCATTGATCATAACAGATCATCGAAGCTATCTTCGCATGGTCGGTCTCGAATACCACGAAGCCAGTATCGCCGGGCTCGAAATACTCCTTCTCAAAATAGTATTGGTCCTGGGGGATGTGGGTCTTGCGG
Organism: Methanomassiliicoccaceae archaeon; assembly: GCA_003135935.1. Taxonomy (GTDB): domain Archaea; phylum Thermoplasmatota; class Thermoplasmata; order Methanomassiliicoccales; family UBA472; genus FEN-33. The sequence goes on along the minus strand of PNBI01000121.1, from coordinate 11 downwards.
TACTTGCCCAG
>PNBI01000091.1 GCA_003135935.1 Methanomassiliicoccaceae archaeon | reverse complement strand
GACATAGCCCGCCTGGTTCGCATTGGCGAAGCAGATCGGACATTTCAAGTTGCAGCGGTTGGTGAGATCGATGTTGGCCAGCGAGGTATGGGTGAGATGCAATTGACAAAGCCCACATTCGTTCGGGCATACCTTGGCTTGGGGAATGGCAGGGTTCTCGACACCTACCCCATCATAGGCGAACCTTTCCGCTTTGAGGTACAGCTCGACATCGGACCAATAGATGTCGCTGGTCTTGCCGTGTTCCGGGCAGGTCTTCTCGATCATTACCTTACCATCTGACTCGAAGAGCGTGGCAATAATGATCTTCTTGCATTCTGGGCAGAGAGACTCCGTCGTTTTCGGCAGGCCCTTCTGTAGAGTGCTTGGCTTAGCAATCATGGTTGCACCTTGTCCGATTGGTAAAACAAGCAACAATTTAATACTTATGTAGCGATGATAGCTACAATTGGTCCGATGAATCTCATTGACGTTCTTAAGCTGGATATCGATTCGATCGAGAAGGAATATGGGATGATAGCTGTCGTTCTGAACAAGATCGGCATGTCCGACTACGAAGCGAAGGCCTATGTTGCCTTGGTGGTCAGGACCTATGGCACCGCCGATGACATTTCCGATCTGGCTGGGATACCCAGGACGTCGACTTACAAAGCATTGAGAAGCCTCGCCGGCAAAGGTTTTGTGAATTATAAAGAAGGTCGACCGACCATCTTCCATATCGAGCCGCTCTTGGTAACTAAGTCCCGACTGATCAACGAGATCGAGGACATGTTTGATAAATTGGAAGCGGTCAAGGGAACCCTGAGCGATAAGGGCACGCCCCAGCTCGTCTATACATTGGCCGGGAAGAAAGCGGTGCTGGCCAAGATCGGTGAGATGCTGGAAGCGTCAAGGAAGAGCTTCATCATCTCCACCCCGGCAATCCAGGAAGTCCGTCAGGAACTTGCCTCTGGCTTCAAAGAAGCACTCAAGCGCGGGGTACAGGTGATCATCGTCGCCGAGCCGATGGTGAAGGTGCCGGAGGCCTCCCACGTCTATCGAAAAAGGGATCTCATCGCCACCGATGTGATTAGTGATGGTACTACTGCAATGATCGCCTCGCCTGACCTCACACTATGTGGATATTCCGACAACCCCTTCATAAGCTCTCATCTGGAGAATTTCATGCGCATCGTTTTAGAGAAGCTTGACTCGACCTCGACCAACAGATGAGATCTGATTTTATCTTGGCCGAGAAATCATTGAGATGATTAGAAACCGAAAGAGTGTCCACTTGGACCTAGCAATAGAAGTTTGCAAGTAACTTCATGGCGGATATATCCCCTGCCACTTTTGCAAATCGATGTCGTTTGAGAAGTGGGGTCGACATGGAAACCAAAGGGCAAGCGTCTCTTCCGTCCTGCCGACAAAAGGACAGATGCCTTTCTCCATGATTGCGGTCATTCTGCTCATACTTGCTGGGGCAGGAACGGCACTGGTTTACGGTGCTGGTGAATCTAGTTTTGAACGCAAAATGGACGTCGAGCAATTGCAGGAGCTTCAAAATTGCGCTAATCTCAAGTCGTCCGAAATCGAACAGCTCGCGAGCGGTGTCGCTTCCGAGGCGTTGCGCTCCAATGGATTTGGGAACGAATCGGAATTGCAGTCCATGTTCCAATCCGCATGGCTTAGGGAGATCGAATGTGTATTTCCGGAACGACAGGGGGAAACGACGGTAAGGGTGATGCAGTCCTCCCTTGAACTCAGGTATCTCCGTCTCAACTCAGATGATGCGAACGTTATCAAACACAGTGAGGCGAAAGGTCAGCTAGGAGCGCCCTCCTTCACCATACCGGTCTATGTTGAGATTGTAGGTAATTATACCTTGAAGGTCGAGAATCCACGATGCTCAATCACTCAGCTATTCGATGTGTATCGAACGGTATACGATCCATCTCCATTCTTGGCAAATCGGTTGCAGGCTTTCAACGCAGCTTTTGAAGGAGGCAAGAACGAGATAGAGAACCTGGTCCGCTATCAGCTCGCCGCGCTATGTCAAGACAGGATATTGAAGGGGGCTGGCTCTGGGTCTTTGACCGAAGTCTCAAGTTCAGAATCCGTAATCAAAGACCAGGATGTCCGGAATGCAATGAACTTGGCAATTCTCGTTGAACAGATGAAGGTGTTTCGCGCCTGTGATGAAAGGTTCCTCGAGGAGACTTTGAGCCAATTCCCATGCCCAGATGAAACAAGGCACGAAATAGAGGCTCTCCTGAGATCTGGCGGCCAAATCGACATAGCCGATATGTTCCTGTTGCTTAATGAGGGAGGGCAGTATCAATTACGCCAGATGCTAGCCCAAACAATATTCTCTTCTGCGGACGTGATTATTCTGCGTTGGCTGGATTACCTGCATATTATCGATATCGCAAAAGCGGTTGAGAAGATCGCAACCGGTGCTGAGATCACAGTTTCGAATGTGATCGAGTCGTTGACCGGGGAAGGCTTGATAGAAGATGCTATGATTCAATGGATATCCGAACGCTTCATGGATGCTGGCATTCACGATTATGAGTATCGTTGGTTGCATTACGCTTCTTCCGATTCGTATGTCTCGATCGACCCGAATTCGCTCAGTTTCCAAAACCATCTGGGGGAGAAACTTGAAATCTTCATCCAAGGCAACTACGACATTGATTTTCCCTCATTCGATGTATTGTCTTCTACTGCTTGGAAGGACTTTCTTGTCGAATACAAAAGTGAAACTTGTCAATTGGCGAAAAATTTGGAGTTGTTCATCAAGTCGGTAGCGATGAATGTTGCCAAAAATACGAATTTGCCAGATATCAGATTGAAATTAGATCCAAAGGATTCGGAGAACTACTTGGGCGAGCTTCTAACGACGATGAGGGCCGAACTGAATTCGAGCGGAGACTGGTTCGAGGATGCTCTATCCCAGACCGACAAGAGTTATAGTCTCAGGGATCCCATCGGCCAAGCACTGGCGGAATTCGCTCGTCTCAACTGGAGAGAACTCTTCCAAATTAATTCCTCGGTCGACATTGTGGAGAGCGACCTTGCTGAATCAATAGTCAATGAGGCGATCGCCGCCCAATCCTTTATCTCCGATACAGCGGGACTTACTGAAATCAATGCGGTCAAGAGTACTATCCGAAACGATGAAAGCTGGAATGTTGATGCCTCAATCCGTCATATATTCTTCAACGACATCGAACCGAGGCTTGATCTGTTCGACAGGGTCTTCGGCAATCTCTCATGGGATGGGCAATCGGCGCCATTGCAGCGATTGATTGTGACGCTGGCATCAAATGCCATCGAAGGAGTTCCTGGTATCAAGAAGGTAATTATCAACCTTATCGAACGTCAGGCAAGAGAACTCATCGACCAGGCGAACATTCGAGTCGATAAGATTCTCGTTGATTTGCCCGGTTCAGATAAATTTTCGTTCAATACTGAGAATTGTGTGTCCAACCAAGAATCACTATTGATCCATCTCGACGCGCCTTGGATCGACGATCCGAGCTCACTCATCATCGATATAACGAATCCCAAGGATTTTGACCCCAAAGCCGAGGTCTTCCCCAATCATCATTTGACAGACCCTTTGAATACCAGCATATGTCCATTCCAATCCGGATTCATATTCCTTTTAAGCGGATTAATAAAAGTCGGGCTCTCAGTAGTTCAAAAACCGAATTCATTGCTAGCTAGCTCCAATGCAAGTATGTCATTGGCAATACCCTTCGGGTTCCAATCTGATATTTCCTGCAGCTCAGGATGGCCATTGCAAGGCGTCGAATACCGACCAACAATGACCTTTGATAAGCAGATTGAGCAATTCCTTGATCAGTTATGGAATGCTCTAATGGGAGCAATGCGACTCATGGGAGACGCATGCAATCAGGTTTTCAATTTTCTGAAGGATTGCCTATCCAAATTGCTCTCCTACTGTATGCAGGCGGTCGAGGTGCTATCGGACTTCCTTATCAACCTCGCTCAAGGGTTGAGGGATATGGTTCAGGGAGTGATCGGGTCAATTATCAAGGATCTTGCTTCAAGCGTTTCGGCGACCTTGGGTCAAGTAAAATGCACCTTTTCAATCGGTGGCCTCAAGATGATGTTGGAGACATGCATCCCCGACATGCAATTCGGTCGATCGAGGGATCTGCTGAAATGGACGATGTGCGTGCCGCTCCTGGGAGCGAACCTCAGCTTCGGAGTTCGGATCGTGGAAATGGTGCGTTCGGGTTTGGATATAATTGGCTTCGGCAAAGTGGCGGGTCAAGATTGGCAAGCCGGAATGATGGTCGATCCACTGATGCTGGTCCAGGACCATATCATCGAGGTGGATGGCGTTTTCCCGACCTTCTCGCTTGAGCTCAAAGCTCCTGAGATCGTGCAATATGAAAAGCGCTCTTTCCGCCTTTCAGATATCCCATTAATTGGCTCATTGTTGAGCCAGATCCCAACTCCCATTCCAGGATTGTTGGCATCTATCGATGCGGGATTCGAGGTGAAATATGATAATCCACTGCGAAATAATGTAATGATAAACGAAGTCGAGTTCAATCCCGCCGGTCCAGATTCCGGGAACGAGTGGGTGGAGCTTTACAACCCGACAAATGAGGCAATCGACGTCTCTGGATGGAGCCTGGAGACAGTTCATGGCCATCAGATGTGCGAAATCCTCAGCGATCACACATTGGCACCGAGGTCCTACTTCGTTTACCAATTCGACTCGCAATTCCTGGACAACGGAGGTGCGACCCAGCTGCCAGTGGGTGAATCTGTCATTCTGAGGGATGCTACAGGGAAGAAGGTGGATTCCACATCCTTCCTGACTGATTACTATAACGACGACCGCACATGGCAGCGATCAATGGATGCATCCGAGCGTTGGATTTTCAAAGCCGACACTAAGGGCTTGGCTAACTCATTCCAACCGTTCCATGCTCAGGACATCGAGCTTTGGTACAATACTCTGTATGATGCGACGATGCGCGCTTTTGCAAAGATGGGTCAGGACATCTTCGATCTCAACGGCCTTGCGTCCTTAATCAAAAACATTATCCTAGAGACGGTGCAGATCGTCGCCGAGATTCTAGGACGATTGATAGTGGAAATGAGCCTCTTCATCGAACTGTCCTTACAGGATTATTCTCATTCGTTCAGCGGAGGAATTCGTTTGTCACTAGTAATAACGGGTGATGGGGTGAGAGATGCATTGCTCTGGATATCTTCCGCTGTTCAGCAAGCGATATCCGGAATCACAAATCCCACACAATCGACGTCAGGGCGCCTCCCACTAGATTCGATTCTAGACGATGTGCACATTCGCTTCAGCGCTTTCGCCTCAGCCGGATTGCCTCGAATATTCGGCGATGCCCTCCCCGATGAAGAATTCAGCTTGGCTGGATATATCCAGGTAAACTTGGCGGCATTGGTCCCATCCGAAAATGGCCAACAGAACTGGAGCGTTAGCTTCGGTACTCTATTCGAGGAGGTGCCTGGCAGATTGCTTAATCTACTCTATCCCGTCGATGCCGACAAGAGTGCAGATTGCTGGCTGTTCAAGGCGACCATCCATGCTGGATCGGGCGATCCAACGAGGGTAGGGTGATATTTCGGGCTTTTCGCCACTATTCGAAAGGGAATCTCTAGCATGGGGTATCGGGAAAACGATTTAGTACTACCAGCAAATACTCTGAGGCATGGTAATTTACGAAGGCTCGGTAGCACTGGCCGCCGCGGAATTGGACTGGGTCACCAGTTGGGGCTGGGCTGCGCTGCTGTTCCTGGGCATCTTCGTACTCTCTTTGTATCTTTGGTCATACCTCTCAAAGAATCTCGAATTGATGAAGGCGCGCGACACGACCTATCGAGATGCGGATGTCATCACATTCGTCAGCAGAATGATCAAGTTGATAATGGTGATAGTCCTGGCCTTATTGGGCCTCTATGTCGTGAGCCAGATTTGGGCCGATTTCAATTCTGTGATTTGGCAGCCAATTTCCGGCTACATAATTGATGTAATTCTAATGATAGCCATCATACTGGTGGCCATGTTGATTGTGAAGGAACTGCGCCATATCTCCCGCCGGGCACGAATGAACATGATTGACAACCAGGCTCTCCACGGAAGCTTCGTTGAGTTTACCAGTCTACTTCTGGGTTATGTCGTCTACATCGCCGCGAGCATAATTCTAATCTTGATCCTCCTCTCATTCTTCCAAAGCGTAAGGCCGATCGACCAGTTAACCGAATTCTTATCAGCCCCGGGGAATGGAGCCAAGATCGGAACGACCATCGTTCTTCTGATCGCCATTTTTATTGTGATAAGGCTAGTAGAGGCCATTTTCGAAGACTACAAGTTCCGGACCAAGAAGTTTAATCCGAAGGTCATCGACCTGCTCAAGGACGTCGTTCGCTACATGCTCTATATCATCGCCTTCCTGACGGCGATATTCATGATATTCTCGATAATCGGGCTGGAGACAATCGGGATCATACTGGTTATCTTGATACTGATGTTCAGCTTCCTTGGGATCGTTCTCTCGTACTCGACGGCGCACAACATCGTGGCTGGTCTCACGCTGATGAACAGCTATACCTTCGATGTGGGAGACCGAATCAGGATCGGCGATAATCTTATCGGGGAAGTGCTTGAGAAGAACCTCGTCTTCACAAAGATAAGGAACGAAGAGGGGGAGCTCGTGGATGTGCCGAACAGCAAAATAATGGCCGACCGTATTCTGAACTTTAATCGCTCCGCGAGGCACGGCGTATCGGTGAAACTGGACGTGGCCATGAGCATTCCACATGAAACGGTTGAGCGAATCATTCTGAAGGTGACTGACGAGATGGAAAGTCTCGTGAAAGAACCAAAGCCAGAAATCCTGGCTCTCGGTTTCCAAGACGAGAAGATCACCTATGAGGTACGCGTCTACATCAATAGCGTCTCGAAATTGGAACAGACAAGATCGGACCTGGTGAGGCAGATCCAAGATGCTCTTTTGGCCGCTAATGTCGTGAAGTAGATTCAATCCCTAGGATATAGCCAAGAATAACGGTCATGCTAGCCAATTGATTGCGAATAGGATGATCTTTGGAGATCTATTCTATCAGCTCTTGCCCTTGCATATAGGGGCGGATTATCTCAGGGATCGTTACCGTGCCGTCGGAGTTCTGGTTATTCTCCAGAATGCTCACCATCGTTCTTGGCAAAGCAACTCCAGAACCGTTCAAGGTATGCACGAACTCGCTCTTGAGATGTGGTTCTGGCCTGAACTTGATCCTCGCCCTCCTTGCCTGGAAGTCGGTGAAGCAGGAGCAGGATGAGCATTCGAGCCATTGATTGCTTCCCGGGGCGAATACCTCGATATCATATGTTTTAGCGCTAGCGAACCCCATGTCGCCAGTGCAGAGCAGTAGAATTCGATATGGCAGGCCGAGACAACGTATTACATCCTCGGCATCGACCAGCAAGTGCTCCAGCTCGGCATATGAGTTATATGGATGAACGAACTTGACCAGCTCCACTTTATTGAATTCGTGGACCCGGATTATCCCCCGCATCTCAGCGCTCCTTCCCGCCTCCCTTCGGAATGAAGGTAGGTAGGCTGTGAAGCTGATTGGCAGTTGGTCCCTCTCCAGGATTTCGTCCTGGAGCAGATTCGTCACTGGCACTTCGGCGGTGGGGTTCAGCCAGAGGTCGTCTCTCTCGCACCAATACATATCGTCCTTCATCTTCGGATACTGGCCAGTGCCGATGACCGCCCCCCTATTGACAACCACGGGCGGGAAGACTTCCGTATATCCCTGGTGTCCATGCAGATCGAGCATGAAATTGATGAGCGCCCTTTCAAGACGCGCCCCATCTCCTTTCAGCACGTAAAAACCGCTCCCGGCGATCTTTGCTCCGCGCTTGAAATCGATGATGTCCAGATCCTCTCCGATCTGGATATGATCCTTGGGCTTGAAATCGAATTGGCGTTCCTCCCCCATCTGGCGGACCAGGACGTTGTCATCGGATCCGGTGCCGATTGGCACGGTTTCATGCGGGATGTTCGGAATGACCAGAACGATTTCGCTTCGCTCCAAGTCGAGTTCCGCCAGCCTAGCATCGATCTCGGCGATGCGATTGGCGACGACCTTCATCTCTTTGATGCGTTCCTTCTTTTCGGCATCCTTCAGCTTGGGGATCTGGTCGGCCACCTGGTTGCGATGCCGACGCAATTGGTTCCCTTCCTCGACCAAAGTGCGCCATGCTAAATCGACCTTGAGGAAAGAGTCGAGCGCATCCTCTGGATAATTGCGATTCACGAGCATGGTGCGTATTGACTCGGAATTCTCCCTGATTAGATCGATGCTAAGCATTTCCTCACTCTGATCGGCAGGAACCATCTATATTTTGATAAGGGCTTCGGTGAATTTCCACCAGTACATTTGGCTCCTTCTAGCGTTGCAGAACCGATTATTGGGTACCGCTCTACTTCCAATATACCCAGGCAGAGTCCTTCTCAGAAAACTCACCGGCTATAATGCCCTTTCTCCTGAGGCGAGCGAGGGCTCGGGCGACCTCGTCTGGACATCCCTGTAGATTGTCCGGAAGCCCATTAGTGATCTGTGTCAATGTCATTCTATCAGCGGCGGAGAGCGTTCTAAGGACCAACTTCTCGATCTCGGAAGCGTTCTCGGGCATGCTTATCCTCAAGTTCACATCAAACGATGTGAGATTTTGCGCGCGCTTCTAATCGCCCTTATAGTGGCGTGGGTTGCACAGCACTATGGTCGAGCCTCTTATCTCGATCAGCTTGGTTTCGGAGCGCTCGGCCAACTCCTCAGCGATCTCCCTTTTCTTATCGGCCGAGGAAGGCAAGACCTTCACCTTGACCACTCGATTGATCTTTATTTGCTTCTTCAGCTCAGTGACGACACTCTCGGTAAGGCCATCCTTTCCGACGTGAACGGTCGGCTTGAGCCCAACCCCGATCCCTTTCAATTCCTTCTTAGTGAATTTCTCGATGTTCGCCATCTTCTGCACTCCTTCTCTCCATGATATATGACACACGCCTCTTGGCATCACAGGCCAAGCAATGGTAAACCACTCGTTGCGAGCGAAGCCGCACCCGGCAATTGCGACCAGGGACCAGCGGTTGGCCGCATGCCCTGCAATACGGATATCCTTTAGGCAAGGGGGTTTTCGTGCGCATGCTTAGTCTCCTGGCATGATCGAGACATACCTTGCCCCTGGGCTGATTCCCTGCCAGCATCTCCTTCCTCATCAGTTCGAGCAATTGCTCCATCCTGAGGTTGGCGATCCCGTGTTTCTCCCTATTGGATATCCTTCGCTTCGACGTGGACCTAACTCCTTAAATATCGAACGTTCGCGACAGAAGTCTCCCCCATATAATAGGTTGCGGCGTCTTGCTTGAGTGATATTCATTTTGAAATGCTCTCAAAAATCCGATGCCTTGGTTGCGAGATCGATCGGGTGTCGTTCCCCAGAGCCGCCTTGCCAAACGGAAGTCAGGCTGGTGCCATGCCATTATCGTTATATACCCCAACCATAATCTAGGCAACCTCATAGTCACGATTCAAAGGTGAAATGACATGTCACGCAAGCCGGGACGAATGTATACCCAGATCAGAGGTCAGGCGTACACTCGCAAGGAGTATATGGGCGGAGTTCCAGCCCCTCGCATCACCACGTTCAACCTAGGTAACCCTAATGGGGATTTTCCAGTGGTAATGACCCTCCATGTAAAGGAGCTTTGCCAGGTCCGCCACATCGCTCTGGAAGCAGCCCGTATTACCGCCAACCGATTGCTGACCAAGAAAGCGGGAGCCAACAATTTCTACTTCTTCATCCGCACCTTCCCGCATCAGGTATTGCGAGAGAACAAGCTCGCCACCGGTGCCGGGGCGGACCGTGTCTCGAGCGGTATGCGCGCCGCCTTCGGCAAGGCGGTTGGCACGGCAGCCAGGGTCCACCCGGGCCAGGCGATAATCACTCTCAAGGTCCCGGTAAGCGCGGTCGCGGCCGCCAAGGAGGCCCTGTGGAGCGCCTCTCTAAAACTACCAACCCCTTGCTACATCGTGATCGATCAAGGCAAGGAACTGCTGGTATAGTCAAGACCTTAAACGCCTTCATCTCTTCTGTTTTCTATGTTCGACCTTCACCTTGCCGAGGTGGCGGACTTCATCCGGGCGAAAGGAGCGCATCGGGTCGCTCTGCAATTCCCTGAAGGTTTGAAGTCGCTGGCGATGGAAGCAGCCGAGGAGATCGAACGCGTCACTGGATGCGTATGCATCATCCTCGGTGACCCTTGCTATGGCGCCTGCGACCTGAACACCTCCTACCGCTCGTTCGCAGATATCCTGGTACATTTCGGGCACAGCGAGATCCCTTCGATGGGGCCGGATGATAACCTATTCTACGTCGAGGTCAGGCTCGACTACGAATTCACCGACCTACTGCCAGAAACGTTGAAGCTGCTTAGCCTTCGAGTGGGTCTGGTCACCACAGTCCAGCATGTCCATCAGCTCGGCATTCTCAAGGAATGGTTGGAGCGCCATGGCCGGACAGTGCTGATCGGTCGGGGAGACAAGAGGATCAAGAATGCGGGCCAGGTGCTCGGGTGCAACGTCACGGCTGCATCGAGCATCAAGGATCAAGTGGATCAATTCATATATTTTGGCTCAGGGGACTTCCATCCACTGGCCGTCTCGCTGGCGACGGGCAAGCCAGTCATCGTGCTCGACCCTCTGATGCAGGAGGTCAGGGACGTCGAGGAACTGAAGGACAAGATACTAAGGCAACGGCACGGCGCGATCTCGTTGGCAGTCGAAGCGAGGAGCTTCGGGATCATCATCTCTAGCAAACCCGGGCAGCAACGAAAGGCCCTGGCCGAATCGTTGAAGGGAATGATCATCAACAAAGGTAAGCTAGCGTTCCTGATCGCGATGGACAATGTTACGCCAGACCAATTGATGGCTTTTCAACTGGATGCGTTCGTTTCCACCGCTTGCCCTCGGCTCGCGATTGACGATTATCTGCGCTACCGGAAACCGATGCTCACACCGATCGAACTGGAAGTCGCCCTTGGTATCAGGGATTGGGGCGATTACGTATTCGACAGCGTCTTGGGATAGCGGCAACCTAGATTAGCCTGGTCGATGATGTCGTGCCAATGCTCAGCATCGAGCTCATCCTCTCCAAGGCGAAAGGACCGGAGCGGCGCATCGGTATCGGTGTCGCCGGTGACTTAGACAAAGTCGAGGCGAGCGTTTCGATGGCCAAGGCCTCCAAGTTTGGCGAGATCAAGCTGTTCACGGATGGGGAGGAGATGGTCCGGGAGCTGCGCACTGGCGAACTGGACGCCGCCATCCGTGGCAGCTTGGATGCGAACCTGGTGCTGAAGGCGATCAAGCGGCAGTTCGGCCTCGATCATATTTCTAGGATGGCTTTACTCCAGCCGAGGAACGGTCATATGTTCTTCTTCGCCCCGGTCGGAATCGACGAGGGTCGAACCGTATCGCAGAAGGTGGAGATGGTGATCGCCGGAGCTGCGCTGATGCGCCGGCTAGGGGTCGAGCCGAAGGTGGGCATCCTCTCCGGAGGGAGGAAAGGGGATGAGGGGCGGGATGCTTCCGTGGACAGGTCGATGCAGGAGGCAGAGGAGGTCGTCACCCGCTTGCTTCCTTTGGGGATAGAAACGAAGCATTACCAGATATTGATCGAAGAGGCAGCTAGGGACTGCAATATGATCATCGCTCCAGATGGGGTCTCTGGCAATCTGATCTTCCGGACCATGCATTTCTTGGGCGACGGGAAGGCGCTCGGAGCAGTTGTGCTGAACATCGAGCCGGTGTTCGTTGATACGTCGAGGGCGAAATCAAGCTATGTGGACTCCATCGCGATGGCCTCAGCCTTGGTTGGGAGCGAGAAGCAAGTCCATTAGTTTCTTTTCATATTTGGGCAACTCTTCGCTAGAAAAAACTAATAGCGGCGACGGTGTGCCTCGTTGCATGAGGCTAGAGATAGACGGCCGTGATGCCGGCATCAAGTTCTCGGCTTGCCATTTCATCCCGGGGCATGACAAGTGTGGCCGGTTGCATGGTCATGCATACATCATTCGCTTAGTGCTTCACGGTGAAAAGGGGGAGAGGGGCATGATAATGGACTTCGTGCCGCTGAAGAAGGCCCTGCGCGAGATCGCAGAGGAGTTCGACCATCGCGTCTTGATCCCTGGCAACTGCCAGCATATGGAACTTTCATTGGGCGATGAAATCGTTATCAAAACGCTTGGCAAGCGCTATGTCTTCCCAGCCGAGGATGTTGTCATATTGGACGCAGAGGAATCGAGCGCAGAGGAGCTGGCCAGAGTCATTCTTCAAATGGTGCTTGTAAGGATCCCGATGCCTCAGAACGTTACCGACATCGAGATCGGAGTAGACGAAGAACTTGGGCAAAGCGCCTGGGTCACCAAGCAGCTGAGTTGATGCAATGAAAAAGGCGATCGTTCTTCTCTCTGGTGGCTTGGATTCCACGGTCACCCTGGCTTATGCGCTATCGGAAGGGCGGGAGGTCATCCCGGTCAGCTTCCGCTATGGCCAAAGGCATTCCCGTGAACTGGAGGCAGCAATGGCGGTCATCAGCCACTATTGCCTGAAGCACCACATTATCGTCGAGCTCGATTTGAGCGCGTTCCACAAGAGCGCCCTGACATCGAAGCAGGTCGATGTGCCGAAGCGGGGAAGCGTGAAAGAGATCAAAGAAGGCATCCCTGTAACTTATGTGCCGGCGCGGAACATCATCTTCCTGAGCATCGCCGCCGGAATTGCTGAGACCGAAGGCGCGCGTGAAATATTCATAGGAGCCAATTCCATCGATTATTCTGGCTATCCCGATTGCCGTCCGGAGTTCTTCGAGGCGTTCGAGGAAGTATTGAAGAAAGGGACGAAGGCGGGAGTGGATGGGAATGCCGTCAAGGTGATGCATCCTATACTTAATATGACAAAGGCCGAGATTGTCCGTTTGGGAAAGAAGCTCAATGCCCCCCTCCATTTGACATCATCATGTTATGAAGGCGGCAGCAAAGCCTGCGGAAGGTGCGATTCTTGCTTGCTGCGCCTCAAGGGGTTCGAAGAAGCTGGATTCAAGGACGAGATCGAGTATGAGGTGGTAAAATGAGGGTCCATGAGATCTTCCGTTCTTTGCAAGGCGAAGGAGTTCTCATCGGCACGCCTACGGTCTTCATCCGCACGGTCGGCTGCAATCTGGACTGTTCCTGGTGCGACACGGAATATGCTCGCGAAGGAGGCCATGAGCTCTCAGTCGAACAGATACTGGCCGAATTGGAAAAGGAAAAGACGCAATTCGTTTGCCTGACCGGGGGAGAACCGCTCATGCAGAAGGATGCCATCAAGCTCATGGACAAGCTGGTGGACAAATGCTACCATGTAACGCTGGAAACAAACGGGTCCTTGCCATTGGAGGACGTGCCTTGCTCGGAGAACATGCTCATCAGCATGGACATCAAGTGCCCGTCTTCCGGGATGGAGGAGCGGATGCTGATGCCCAATATCGAGCTCCTTTCGCCTGCCGACCAATTGAAATTCATAGTGGCCGACATGGACGATCTGATGTACGCGGAGGAAATTCTCAAAGGATACGAGGTCAGGTCCAACATAATCTTCACACCGGTGGGAGGGATGGAGCTGGAACCAGTGGCTCGGTTCGTCCTATCCAGGAAGATCAACGCCCGAGTCCTGCCGCAGCTCCACAAGCTGATATGGGGAGACAGAAAGGGCGTCTGAATCCTTCTCGAGGCGTTCGGTCGCGCTAGATGCCCGGCCTTGCTAGTGCTTAGCAATCTTCAAATATTGCCAATCATTATGCCGGACCATCTGAGGCCCAAGCAATGAGCATTAACGTTCTTGATTGGAACTTGATTTTGCGTCTGCTCTAATCTCATTGCTCAAGAGCCCCGGAAGAAAAGGCGCGTTTTCGCGCCATTGTTTCCAAGGTGATCTTGAATGTCGACAAAGACTGAAAGGGAAAGTCCCGAGCGCGCGGGGATATACACCAGCCAATTCAACTCCATGGTGAGCCTGGACTCTCTGCCGAAAAGGGTGGAGATATTCGACACCACTCTCCGTGATGGAGAGCAGACCCCAGGGATTGCGCTGTCAGTTGAGGACAAGCTGCTCATCGCCGAGGCGTTGAGCGACCTGGGCGTGGACGTTATCGAGGCCGGGTTCCCGATCACATCAGTAGGAGAGAGAGATGCCATCAAGAGGATCGTTGCGCTAGGACTGAAGCCGCGCATATGTGGACTGGCCCGATGCCGAAAGGAAGATATCGACGCTGCGATAGATTGCGACCTGGATTATGTTCACACCTTCATCGCGACCTCCAAGATCCACATGGAACATAAACTCAAGATGACGCCACGGCAGGTCATGGAAAAGGCGGTGGAGTCGGTCGAGTATGCGAAGTCTCATGGCATGACAGTCGAGTTCTCATGCGAGGACGCCACCCGCACCGAGCTCCCTTTCCTAAAGGAGATGCACCTGGCCGTCCAAGCGGCAAAGGTCGATAAGATAAACATGCCCGATACGGTAGGGACCATGTCGCCGCCCGCCATGGAGTACCTGGTAAGGGAAGTGATGCCGTTCACAAAGGTCCCACTCAGCCTGCACTGCCATGACGACTTCGGACTGGCGGCGGCGAACTCTCTGGCCGGGGTGCGATTCGGAGCGAGGCAAGTCCACGTTTGCGTGAACGGCCTGGGAGAGAGGGCGGGGAACGCGGCGCTAGAAGAAGTGGTGCTGGGCCTGATGGCCTTCTATGGCACGCCGACCAACGTGGACAGCCGCAAGATCGGCTACGTCTCGAAGCTGGTGTCCAGGATGACCAGGATCCCGATCCCTGACAACAAAGCCGTTGTTGGCAGCAATGCGTTCGCGCATGAGTCTGGCATTCACGTTCACGGCGTACTGAGGGAGCCGAGCACCTACGAGGCGTTCAGCCCCGAGCTCATCGGCAAGCAGCGCTCCATCATCGTTGGGAAGCATACAGGAGCGCATTCGATCAAGCAAAAGCTGATGGAATACGGAATGGACCTTTCCGATGAGCAGGTCGCCAAATTGCTGGAGCAGATCAAGAAGCTGGCGGATAGCGGCAAGCACGTCGACGACGCCGAGCTGGTCGCCCTCGCCTATCATCTGATCGGACAGGACAAACAAGAGAGAAGGATGATCAACCTCACCGAGTTCGCAGTCTTCACAGGCGTGAATATCACGCCGACAGCAGTCGTGGCTCTAGATATCGATGGTGAGACCAGGAGGGGATCGCAGATGGGTATCGGGCCAGTCGATGCCGCGCTGAACGCCATCCGGTCAGTGCTCAAGGACAAGGTATCGCTTGAGGAGTATCGTCTAAACGCCATTACTGGAGGTAGCGATGCGCTCTGCGAAGTAAGCGTCAAGGTCAGAATGGACGGAGACGGGAAAGTGGTGTCGGTCGGCAAGAGCGTCGGTTCCGATATCGTTAACGTATCGGTCGACGCGACCATCGAGGCGATCGACCGGCTCTACATGAGGAAGAAGAATGCTGGCAAGGAGGGTTCGAAATGAAGCAAACCGGTGCAAAGACCATTTCCGAGAAGATACTGTCGAATAAATCCAAATTGGACGCTTATGCCGGGGACATCGTGGAGGCGGAAGTGGACTACGTAATGGTCAACGACGTCACTGCGCCCCTGGCATTCAAGGAGTTCGAGGCGCTGGGGAGCGAGATCCACCGGGAGAAGATAGTGCTCGTTCCAGACCACTTCGTGCCCAACAAGGATATCGCCTCGGCGGAGCAGGCAGCGGAGATGCGCCGCTTCGCCAAGCGCTGGAAGATTGATAACTATTTCGAGGTCGGAAGAGGTGGAGTCTGCCACCAGGTGATGGTGGACGAAGGGTTCGTCGCACCAGGTCGCTTGATCATCGGAGCGGACTCCCACACCTGCACCTATGGTGCGCTCAATGCATTCGCGACTGGAGTGGGGAGCTCGGAAGCAGCGGCGGTTTTCGCCGAGGGCAAGCTCTGGTTCAAGGTACCAGGGTCGATCAAGGTGCAGCTGGAAGGCGCGATGCGCAAGTACGTTTCTGGCAAGGACCTCATCATCAAATTGATAACCGATATCGGTGTCGACGGCGCGAACTATAAGACGCTGGAGTTCGCCGGAAAAGGCCTAGCGAACCTCCCGGTCTCCGACCGGCTCACGGTCTCCAATATGGCGGTCGAGGCAGGCGGCAAAGCTGGAATCTTCCCGGCGGACTCGGATACGCTGCATTTCGTGCGCAAGTTCGCCAAGGGCAAATGGGAGAAGGTGGACCCGGACGCTGAGGCGATTTACATCGACGAACGCGATTACTCATTGGACGACCTGGTGCCTATGGTGGCAATGCCTCATCTGCCGGAGAACGGAAAGCCAGTAAGCGAGGTGGATGTTGAGATTGACCAAGCTTTCCTGGGATCGTGCACCAATGGCCGCATCGAGGACCTGAGAATCGCGGCAGAGATAATCAAGGGCAAGAAGGTAGCCCCAAGCGTCAGGATGATCGTGGTCCCGGCAAGCAGCCTGATCTACCGGCAAGCGGACGAGGAAGGCCTATTGGCGATATTTGTGAAGGCAGGGGCGTTTGTCTCCGGGCCGACCTGCGCTGCCTGCCTCGGAGGGCACATGGGCGTTCTGGCAAAGGGGGAGAGATGCGTCTCCACCACCAATCGCAACTTCGTTGGTCGAATGGGCCACAAGGAATCGGAGGTCTATCTGGCCAGTCCGGCGGTCGTGACAGCTAGCGCCATCGCAGGCCGGATCGTCGCGCCAAAGGGGGCAGGAGCATGAAGGCGCTTCGAGGTAGGGTCTGGAAATTCGGGGACCACGTTGACACTGACCAGATAATCCCGGCGGAGCGGCTCACGAGCGATAATAATGAGAGGCTAGGAAGCTACCTGTTCGAAAAGGTGCGGCCAGGTATGTCCACCAGCGTCAAGAAGGGGGACATCATCGTGGCGGGACGCAACTTCGGTTGCGGTTCCAGCCGGGAGCATGCCCCCCGAGCGCTCCTACAGGCGGGGATCGTGGCCGTGGTGGCAGAGAGCTTCGCAAGGATTTTCTACCGGAACGCTATCAACGTCGGGTTGCTTCCGGTCGAATGCAAGGTCCAGGCCGATGAAGGGGACATGCTCACCATCGACGTGGAAAAGGGAAAGATCATTAACGAGACCAAGGGCACGGAAAGCACGTTCGCACCCTTCCCGCCGTTCGTGCAAGAGCTGATGGATAAGGGTGGACTGATAGCAAAGATAAAGGAGGAGAAAAGATGCATAAAATAGCCGTGTTGCCCGGAGACGGCATCGGGCCAGAGGTAGTGAACGAGGGGCTCAAGGTCCTGAACGCCTTGGCGGAAACCCATTCGATCAAGTTTGACTTCACCACGTTCAACATCGACTC
>PNBI01000058.1 GCA_003135935.1 Methanomassiliicoccaceae archaeon | reverse complement strand
ATGGCGCTGGAGCGCGTTCCCGCCGACATCCGGGCTCAGGGAGGAGTGGCCCGTATGGCCGACCCGCTCAAGATCGAGGAGATAATGGATGCGGTCACCATTCCGGTCATGGCCAAATGCCGTATCGGCCATTTTGTCGAAGCCCAGATATTGGAATCGATGGGAGTGGACATGATCGACGAGTCGGAGGTGCTCACACCGGCCGATCCGTTCTTCCATGTTGAGAAGCGCAAGTTCAAGGTGCCGTTCGTTTGCGGTGCCAGGGACCTAGGTGAGGCTTGCCGACGCATAGACGAGGGCGCGGCAATGATCCGAACCAAAGGAGAGGCCGGAACGGGCAATGTGGTTGAGGCGGTGCGTCACCAGAGAGCTATCATGTCCCAGGTCCGCGAACTCAAGGGAAAGGAATCGGAAGAGCTGATGCAGATCGCCAGGAAGATCGAGGCTCCACTATTCATCGTCAAGGAGATCGCGGAGCTTCAGCGCCTGCCGGTCATCAATTTCGCCGCCGGCGGGATAGCGACACCAGCTGATGCAGCGCTCATGATGCAGCTGGGCAGCGACGGCGTCTTCGTAGGTTCGGGCATCTTCAAGTCCGACGACCCAGAGCCGAGAGCGAGGGCGATCGTCGAGGCGGTGACTAATTTCGATGATCCGAATGTGCTGGCTGAGATCTCAAAGGGATTAGGTGAGCCGATGAAGGGCATCGAGATCTCCACCATCAAGCCGGAGCAGCGGCTCCAAGAGCGCGGCTGGTAATCCTAAGGTATTGCGGCGAGCACCTGAGCGGTCACATCGGGCACAGTGAGAACTTCATCGCCAAGAGAGATAGCCAGGTCCGCGATCTGGCACGCCGGGCTGAGAAAGTCGCCATCTGGAAAGCCGCCGATCAGGATGCCGACCGCCTTTCCCCGGATGCGGGACAGAGTCGTTCCCAGATCCTCCTTCTTTCCGGTGGGAGATAGTGCGATAATGATGTCCAGCCCCTCGCCCTCCAGCAACTTCTGCAATGAGGTCCCCATTTCGATCGAGATGCGCTCATCCCCCTCTCCGATCTCGCCAAGCTCGAAGAGCTCGGTCAGCGCACCAAGAAATCTGATATAGTCCTTTTCGACCTTCGCCTTCCGAGCGAATCTTATCACGACGTTATCGCGGGTATGCACCAGAACTTCCAGCCTACCTTTGGCGCGATGTTCGGAGCTTAATGCTAAAGTCAAGAAGGCGTGAGCGATGTCGGGCCTGCCTCTGCGATGACGGTCTGGCATGGAAGCCATCAGGTCACGATGCAGGTAGCTCTCCAGAATCCGAATCCTTTGCCTGTCCGCTCCCGGCAAACAGCAGATGCGAGGGGCGGGTCCAGCCACGGCTTCAGGTGGCAGCCACTCGATCTCCGCATCTACCAGTATCAGATGAAAGCTCATGAGAGGATCTTATGAAGCATGCCCTTTTCCTCGGCCAGGGATATCTCGCGCGATATCCTCCTGCCGGTGGACATTTCTGGCTCGATCAGATCGGAATACGGCGACCCGGAGACGAAGGGGTTGCTGCCCGCTACGATCCTCGAGGATATCTCAAAGACCTTGAACTTCAACTGGTCGGTCACGATGGTCTCCAGACAGAACGGCCCGATCATGCCGCCGAAGAGCTCCTTGGAGCGCTTGACGACCATCTCGCCCATCTCGAAGACCTTGGGCAGGAGCGACTCGCGGATCACCACGGGAACGTTGCCAGTGACCACGAACGTCGGATAGGTGCCGAGGCGCTTCAGCTGCTCTGATGCGCCCAACTTGTAGAGCTCGTCGATGTTGCTCTCGTCCCTCCGATCCATGGATAGAAGCTCGAGTGTGCCATCGCCGGCTTTGTAACCGTCCTGCTTCATCAGCGAATGGAAGAAGTGCAGATAGTAACGAGTCCCGAGAATGTACTCCTGGATGGTGTAAGGCTGGCTCATGTCGATGCCCATCTTGAACTCGGGATAGTCCTTGGCGATGAAGAAGCCCCGCCCGCCCTTCGCGCCATGATACTTCACCAGGACCGGGCGGTCGATATTCCTGGCATCATCGATCTTGGCAGGCATCTCGATGCCGGAGGATTCGAGCCATTCCCTCATCTTGTCCCGATCGGATTCCCACGCCAGGACATTGCGGTTTCCAAAAGTAGGAACGGCGAGCTTCTCGAATAGGGCACTTCCCAGATACTCGACGAATGAACCATGAGGGATGATGATGACGTTTCTGGCTAACAGCTCGTCAACCATATCCAGCATCTCCGGATAGCTGCCGATGCGCAGTATCTCGTCCGGCTTGCCTAGAGGGAAAGCATCATAGAATTTCGTGTTCTGGGTTACTGCGATGCCCAAGGTACGGAAGCCTTCCTTCCTCGCGCCATTGAAGATCTGCAAGGAGGAATGCGAGCACAGGGTTGCAACGGTTATCTTGTCCCTTTTGTACTCCTCAAGGATCTTGAGTATGCTCTCTTTCCGAACCATATCGTTGAATTCGCATTCCGATTATAAACTTTTGCACGAATCAACAGGAAGAAAAGAGCGATTCCTTCCAGCCAAAATAGCGCCTGCATCCAGTACGGTAGGCGGCCTAAAGAAGTTTCACTCCAAAGATCAAAAAGACTATGTAGACTGCCATAGCCCGAGTGACACCCGCAAGGAAATTGGTCAGGGTGAACCATCTTGGCCCCAGAGCTTTTCCCTCTTTGTTGAATACAGAGAATAGGTAGATCGGCACCGTATCTGTCATCAAGGGGATGCTCAACAAGATGTACAACCCGATGTAGCGGGTCTTGCAGACGAATCGGTCCATCAGGTCAACGAATCTCCTGAACCATTCCCATCTTCTCGACATGTTCCTGATCGGACCCTCGACTTTGATTCCCAGATAGAAAATTAGGGCCGCGCCGGTCGCTTTTCCCAGGCCGAGGACCAAGGCCTTGATCAGAATGTTGACTTCGGGGTTCAGGAAGAGCCCGAACTCCACAGGGATGGGAAGGATTATCGCGGCCAGGACGCAAAAGATATAGAATATCACCAAGTAGGCCACCGGATCGTTTGCCAGGGATTCCAGGAAGTCCAACAGCTGGCTGATGATATCCATCTGCGCACCAATAGAGCTGAGTGGCTAAAACCTTTCTCAAGTCCTTCGAGGCAATGATCGGCCTCTGAAGCCCGATTATCCAGTATGCCCGCCCACTCAGGAAGCTTTTTATGGTCAAATAGGAATAATCCCGCCTAGGGAACGATATGGCGCCAACCGGTGGAAAGGGCGAAGATTGGTTCGCAGAGCTGGACGCTGAGCTCCAGAAAGAGACCGAAGCGATCAACAAAGATCTGACCGAGCTCAACAACTCGAAGCAGTCGATCAACAAGACGCTCATCGAGGATTTCTGGCGCATCTGGATGCGATTCGGAAAGATCAACGTGAACATGACCATGGAACCTTCTCACGAGACATTCGCCAACTTCGATGTCTACCCTGACCAATGGCGATTCAAGGAAGGATTCAACTTCGCAAGCGTCAACAGCCTGCAGCTGGTCGACAGGAGCACGGACCAGGGAAGGCTAGGGGACTCGATCAAGGTCTGGTACTACATGGTCGAATCCACTCCGCATGTCCGGATGATCTTCGAATACTGCGAAGGAGAGCACTACTACAAGTATGCCGGATGGAAGCGCATCTTCGCCCAGTTCGTGATCTTCGATTCGCCGATCACTCACCTCAGCATGAACAAGCTGCATGACAAGATGAGCGACGTCGTCAAGGTCTGGTACGAATCACACCTCAGGCGCAACCGCGACATCGTGATCAAGCATCTGAAGGAGAACTACGAACGCGGCGAGACCTTCACCGAGTGATCCCGTCGATTTCCTTTTTGATCGTACCAGACGAGCTGGTACGAACCCACTTTCACTTACCTGAAAGAATACTTTTAAACCATGCGCTGATAAAGAGGACATAGCCTAAACACCTTGAGGTATGACAATGGAAAAACAAGAACTCGCACCCCATGTATCTGAAATCGCCCGGGTGCTCGGAAACAAGATCGAGGAATCGGAGATCGAGAAAGAACTGGATACCTACCTGAACCTTTACCGGGTGTCCTTGGAGACCGCCAAGCGGAGCGTCGTGCGCAAGCTGGGCGGGGACCCGAACGCGCTTACGAAGGGCGTTAGGAAGGCCATCGCCGAGCTGAGCGGAACCGAAATGAGCGTAGACCTTTTGGTCAAGGTTCTCACCGTCAACCGCAAAGAGATCGAGCAGAACAGCGAGACAAAAAGGATTTTGTACGGCCTCATGGCGGACGAGGGCGGGAGCATCGCCTACACCGCCTGGGACGCGGAGAGGTTCCAACTGGAACGGGGCAAAGTGTACCTAATCCGGAACGCCTATACCAAGGAATGGAATAGCCAGCCACAGCTCAACCTGGGCAGCCGGGCCACCATCGAACCGCAGCCGGACGATTC
>PNBI01000111.1 GCA_003135935.1 Methanomassiliicoccaceae archaeon | reverse complement strand
CCCCGCCAATCAAACGATGAAGGAGACCGCAATATATCTCGCCAGCAGGCTCGACATACCCATCCTTACGAATTCAAGAGACTCTCCCAAGGAATTCGATTTCGGATCCGGCTATAACAATGCCACGGCATTGGTCTTCTCTCAATCGCTGAACGGCTTGCCGCTTGCGGGACTCAACATGGCTGCCTTCTGGTTCGATAGGACCGGGACGCTCCGCCAGATACAGTCATATGCATATTATGACCTCCAACCTCCGACCGTGACCTATTCCGAAGCACTTTCGATAGGCAGGGGCGAGGCCATTGGCATTGCTGGCGATTCCAATTTCATAAATGAATCAATACTCGGCTATAGGCTCGCTCCGATTCTCGAGAACGGACCCCATAGCAGCAATACGACCCACGACCCGATCGAGGGGTTTGCGTTGTGCTATGAGTATATCGCGAACGTAATGAATGAAACGGCAAAATGGCCGCAGGGACTTTTAATAATGATCGATTCCCAGGACGGCTCCATCAGATGGATTCAGAAAGAGACTCTGCCAGCCAACGAGCAACCGATTGCCTTTCCCCTCCCGGCGATTCTAATCGTTCTGATTCCTCTCCTAATCGTCGGTGCAATAGTGTCAATCGCCTTCGTGCCATTGGCATCATTCGGCTTCGCCGCCATTTTGAGCATCCTTGCGATATGGACGAGGGGGTCCAAGGTATTGGAGAATTTCAACAGAGGCAGAATAATCGGATACATAACAGCAAAGCCTGGATGCAGCTATAGCGAAATAAGGGAAGCCTTAGAAATCATCAATGGGCCCCTATCATACCATCTCGCGGTGCTGGAAAAAATCGAAATCATAAAGTCGACAAAGGATGGGCGCACACGGCGCTATTATTCCACGGGCACCTCCGTCCAAAGCCCCAAAAATACTTACCTGGGCTTAACCGAGGCAAAGGTATTGAGCGAGATACAAAGGCTGGGGCTATCTTCAAACTCGGAGGTAGCAGGAAGCTTGGGCATGTCCCGCCAACGCGTTTCGTACAACATCAAGCTATTGGCCAAAAGAGGTCTAGTTGAGGAAGAGGATTCCAAATGGAAGGTCGTCAAAAATAAGGAATAGCGACCCCTTTAATAGCATCTCAACCGCACCCCCCGGTGCGCGCACAAACCCCGTTATAACCAGGACAGCGCTTAAATACGAATATAAAGAGTATAATTCGAGGGGGGGAAGTTGGCAATGGAGAGGAATAAGAGAATTCTCACTGCTAGTTTATGCGTTTTGTTGGCGGTCCTGATGCTTTTTCCAACCATCGGATCACCAGTAAAGGGGTCATCGCTTCAAGGACAGGACGCGAACCAACTGGACATCCAGGCTACTGGAGATTCGGGCCAGGTGAAGGTTGCATTCGCCGATATCACTGAGAAAATAGAGTCCAACGAGCATATTCTAGGAACCATCGGCAACAAATCATTCTCATTCATTTTAAAAGAGGGCGACATGGGATTGAACGGCGTCACGTGCATAGGCGTGGACGGCAAGATCGATGAGAAAGCCACGCAAGACGTAAGGCATATAAGGGTATTCGTCGGAACGGATCTCAAAGGGGCAGAGAGATCGACTGCTGTGATGACGGACGATTGGATCTCCATCTACGTAGATATCGATGGAATCACATATTGCGTAGACGGCCAGCTGCTCGATTCAGACATGGTGTCCTATCACTTGACTAACAGCCTGATGCATGACATTGACAGATTCTATGGAGACGACGCAGTCGAGCTTAGAGACTTAAACCAAAACGTTTCATCTTCCGAAGAATTGCCAAATGGCCACGCAGTCGGCGAAGAATCTTGTGAGACCAACCAGACATCCGAGGGGACGGGCGAGCCTTCTTGCTTTGATTATTCGCAGTCGATTTCCACATCTAACGAGGATTCCTCCCTTCAATTAATCGATACGGATAACAACACCCAAACACAAGCATCAGCGGTCCAATCCACTGCAACGTCGATTTTGACGACTTACACAGCAAAAATCATCATGGCCTGCGATTTGGAATACCGCAACACCTATCCAAATTGGGCAAGCCAATTGGTGGTCCCTCTATGGAACATCAATGTTGAATACACCAACCAGGTAAGCATCGATTTCTTGCCGACGTTGTTCATCGCGGTCCCGTCGGGATATTGCACGTCGACGAATGTCAATACCCTTCTGACCCAATTCAGTTCATACATGAACGCGAACTGGCCGGTCACTTCCTATCTGAGAGACCTAGCTCATCTATCCAGCGGCAAGTGGCTCGATAGCGGCGCACTAGGGTTGTCCAACGAACCAGGAGTCAACGCATCGCGATGGGCCGGCGGCCCCTCAATGGACTACGGCGTTTCATACGAATGTTCCATAGCCTCATACCAGAACACGCAGGTATTAGGCCATGAGATCGGCCACAATTTCAACGGCGACCATAGCTACGCGAAGGACTATTTGCACACCGGATGGGGTGAAGATAGCTGGATGTGGCCAACGTATGGCATCCTTCCATCGATGACCTTTACCACGGAAAACGCGCAAAGAATCCGTTCATGGGTACAGCAGGCGATCGATACCTTCAAGACTATCAATATAGGGCCATCTTCAGTGTCATCGCAAAACCTTCAAGCCAGCAACATGTGCATTATCGCGGATCCGATTTACAGGGTCGGATACAAAATGACAGTCTCGTTCCTGCTGAAGAACACCGGGTCGACCACGATAACATTGAATTATGTCTTTATCGGGGCCCGAGATGCGAACAATAACAATCGGGATTTCGGATATGTGAACAATGTTGTAATCACCCCTGGCTCAACGTTCTCATATTCATCTAGCTATACGCCTCAATACTCTGGGACATGGACCTTCTGGCCAGCATATAATTATGGCGGATCATGGGGCCCATATCAATGGATTACGGTCAGCCCCACATTCTATTTCCAGCTCGGATCGGGGTGGAGCGGCCATGACGTGCAACTAAGCTATGGCAATATGGCGCTATTCTACCGATTCAACCTTTATTCCCTCACAAATGTGCCAGCTGTCGGTTCGACAATTTGGGTGCGCTTCACCATTTACGATTTCGTATTTGGCACTTCGTCGGACCACCTGAACAATGTATTCGTAGCATGCAGACTCGGCTCAACCAACAAGAATTTCGGATACTCTGGTGGCGTTGACCTCACTCAAAGAGGAATAAATGGCGGTCTTCCCGGAACCGGATACTTGGAATGGGCGTCTCGGACCCTCGATGCCCAGGGAACCTGGCAGTTTTGGCCATCCTATCAACGGTCGAATGGCCTCAATGGCCCAGACTATTGGCATACACTGTCAATAACGATTTGATCCCGAAGCAAACAACTTCCCCTTTCCTTTTTCCACCATCCCTTCCCCGCCGAAGAAGGTCCGACAGATCGCATCGTCACCCTCTGGTCAAGATCAAGAATTCATCAGAGTAGACTGTCCAAGGTGACAATCTTCATCAACGAAGCTCTCATAGATACCACGGAAGCGTTCAACAATTACCGCGAATAGAATACGAAGCATTCCCTTTATACTGCTGACCCCACTTGCGTAAGCGTTCTTCGCAACATTACCCGGGGCTAGAGGGAATGAGGCGGGCGAATTTTCAGGTATGGATAAACCGAAGCGGCTTTGTATCGCCAAATTGGTGCGAACTGCCTAAAAAAAGAAAATAAAAAGGGTTTGCCTAGCTGGCTCTGCGTCTTATCATAATAATTGAATTTCATATTTCGTCATATGGCAAAGGAGATGTGTGGTCTCGGACAGACCCACCGCAATTATCAAGGATCGGTTGTGACCGTAAGAGCCTGACTCTCACCGCATCCCTGAGCGTCCTTAGTCTTTGATGGATGTTGAGATGAAGATAAATCTGGGTCGTAGCTGTGTTATAATGCCCTCGGTTCTCTCTGACCAATCATCGCAGAAACAATAATTAGATTCAATCGCGTGTGAGGGCTCCAAGGTCCAGGATGAGAGTCTACATCGTCGGGAACGCGAATGTCGGCAAGTCCCTTCTATTCCATCGAATAACTGGCCTCAAGGTTATATCGTCCAATTATCCAGGAACTACTGTCGAGCTCACAGAGGGCGTAAGGACGATTGACGGCAAAGAAGTATCATTCTGCGACCTCCCTGGGACTTACAATTTGACCGGCGCTAGCCAGGACGAGCACATCGCCCTGGACATGCTGACTAAGGAAAGACCGGATAGGGTGATCGTTCTTGCCAATGCCACGGTTCCGCTCCAAAGCATAATTCTGACATTGAGTCTCCTTGAACTCGGATACGACGTCATCCTTGGTTTGAACTTCATGGACCGGGCGAGGAAGAGATTTGTCATCGATGTAGCGGGATTGCAGGAGGAGTTAGGGGTTCCCGTCATTCCTTTGGTGGCAAGGACTGGTGAAGGTGTCGACCAGCTGCTCAAGGCCTTGGTCTCGCCAGAGAAACGAATCGCTCCAATTCAGGTGACATATAGCCCCGAGCTCGAAAATGCTATTGAGGGCGTGGAGAGTGAAGTGCGGCCGATGGCCCTAGGTTTCAACCCAAGAGGCTTGGCCATTAAAGCTTTAGAGGGGAATAGATACTTTCTCGAGCTTTTACCGGGGGATGTCGGCGAGATGGCTCGGTCGTTAAGGAGTGGACGACCAGGTGAGGAAGATGTCAGCTCTCGCATCGCCAAACAAAGGCTTGAAGCAGCATCGAGAACAACATCCTCGCACTTCGAGCAACTCGAGCACACGGAGAGCCTTTCGGAGCGCGCCTCCAGGTGGACCCTTCAGCCTATCACTGGCACCCTTATTTTCATTGGGGTCTTGCTGGGGCTTTTCTTCCTCATTGTATTCGTCGGAGGTTTTCTTTCTGATTTGGTCCAAAGCGCGTATGGTGCGGTCTTCGCCCCTCTGTTCCAAGGATTGGCCAACCTGATCGGAGGTCAGCCCGGTACAGCCATCGCGAGTGCGGCCTACCTTAGCATCGAGGGCATACTAGTGATCGTCATCCCTTATGTCGTCCCTTTCTTCATCCTGCTGGGAGTGCTGGAGGACTCAGGTTACATGCCGAGGATGGCCATGCTCGTGAACAGAGCTACAAGTAAGCTGGGCATCAGCGGGAAGGCTATCATCCCAATGATGGTTGGGATGGGTTGCAGCGTACCGGCGATAATGGGAACAAGGATAATGGAATCGAAAGGGGAGCGCATAGCCTTGGCCATCCTGATCGTGGTTGCAATACCATGTTCAGCACAGACGATAATCATCCTCGGAACGGTCGGCCATTATAGTGGTTTTGGCAACGCGATCTTCATCTATGTCTTCTTATTCGTTCTCTTGCTTGCGGTCGCTTTCCTTGTTAAGAAGTACATGAAGGTCCGACCCACGCCTATAAAGTGGGACTTGCCGGAAATGGCAGTGCCCAGTGCGGGGAACGTACTGATCAAGACTTATCTTCGCTCCAAGGACTTCGTGGTCATCGCTCTCCCGATCTTGCTCGCTGGAAGCCTGGTATTGGAATTTCTCATGGTCTATGGAATCCTGGACGCATTGGTAGAGCCTTTGGCACCATTCACCGTGGGCTTCCTAGGACTTCCCGCCGTTACTATCGTTGCCTTCATTTTTGGCGTTGTCCGCAAGGAGATGACAATTCAGATGCTCTTCATTTTCTTTGGGACAACCAATCTCGCACTGTTCATGACCGCGAATCAATTCCTTGTTTTCGCAATTATCATGGCCACGTACGTACCCTGCCTAGCCGTGAGCGTCGCGGTGCGCAGGGAGTTCGGCTTCAAATTCGCTGCAGTCATCTTCACCGGTACCATGGCATTCGCCTTTGTACTAGGTGGTCTCTTCAACTTCTTGCTATCAAGCACTTGAATCTTGCATTTTCTTCCTACTCCTCGGGCATCGAGAAAAGGCAGTAAGCGATCCATCTCAAGTCTCATCGGCCACGTCGCTAAGAAGTCCATGATCTCGAGGAATTGCATAAAACATAGAGATTATACCGTATCAGCTCAAGCTCCTTGAGAGACGACCTGAATTCTTTGGATAAGTTCGATGTGCAACGAAGAAGTCACGAGTCGAATGAAGTGTGAAAAAGATAAATCTATTTAGGTCAACGGCAGATTCCAGAATAAGGTGATGAAGCTCACCTCCAACCGCCCCTGGGGCTGATGGCTTCTACATCGAAAGGAGGCATGAGCAACGAGACCACGCAAAGAAAGGGGCTGGTTGAACCGGAACGTCCTCGGTACCGGTCTGGTCAGTCTGCTCAGCGATGCTAGCCACGAAATGGTCACTGCTCTCTTGCCCATCTTCATAACACTTAGCACGGCCTTTGGAGGGTTGGGCGCCAATGCAGCGGTTCTCGGAATAATCGAAGGACTCTCGGACGGGTCATCCAGCGCAACGAAGCCAATCTCAGGATACCTCAGTGANNGTTATGTGGCTACAGGCTTTCTTCTTCCCGCCATTGCCTTCGTTCATAGCGTTGCTGAGCTGGCCATCCTAAGGATGTCGGCGTGGGCGGGAAGAGGATTGCGAGGTCCACCCAGAGACGCCCTCCTATCAGACTCGGTCGAACCAAAAGACTATGGGAAAGCATTTGGACTGCACAGGGCGATGGATTCGATGGGGGCGATTATCGGTCCAGTACTGGTGTTCCTTCTTTTGCCGGTCCTTGGGGTTCAGAACACCATTCTCGTCGCCTTCATTCCCGGCGCGCTATCGATCCTTGTCGTCATATTCCTCATAAAAGAAGTCAGGGTTAGATCCTCCGTTGAAAAGGCAATCGGCTTCCAAAAGAGCCTCAAATTGCTACCAAAGAAGTTTAGACATCTGATAGCAGCACAGGCGTTTTTCGGGGTCGGCAACTTCGCTAACGCCCTCTTTGTATTGGCGGCGCTCGATATCTTGACCCCTTCATTAGGGGCAGTTGCGGCCGCCTCCGCGGCCGTCGGCCTCTACGCCCTTCTGAATGTGATCTATGCGCTGTTCTCCTTCCCAGTTGGAGTACTGGCAGACAAGCACAGCAAACCCTTGCTCCTGGGCGTGGGGTATTTGTTCAATGCATTGGCATGCCTCATTCTGTCATGGTGGACCGGTAACATTCTATTCTTGGGACTGGCCTTTGTTGTCGTGGGGCTGCAGCTCGCTTTCACAGACACCACTGAGGGAGCCCTGGCTGCTGAGCTGCTACCGAAGGAGGTCTGCGGAACAGGTTATGGTGCTCTCCAATTCGTGGATGGAGTAGGTGACCTCATCTCGAGTTCGGTGGTTGGCATCCTTTGGGTCGCCTTCTCACCAATTGTCGGACTGATTTATTCAGCAATCTTGAGCGTAGTAGCATTCTGCATGATCATGTGGCTCATGCGAATTCCGAAAGCGCCGCAGATTTCATTATTGGGTGTGAGTAAGTCGGGGTCAAATCCAGATGAATGAAAATCACAAAAGAGTATTGGTCATCTACTTGCATCATATCGAGCGGAATCTTGAGAATATCAGAAGGGAGCTTGAACAAGACGCTTCGAAATTTGATCCAGTCCTTTCTGAGGTGAATTGCAACGTGAATAAACATACGAAAACTGAACTTCTATGCCTTTCTTCCAGTATGCTCGAGGAGATCAGGTTGATGAAGGATTTGTACGAATTCCAACCTCAGAGCGAATCCTCTAAAAAGCGCATAAATGCAGCTCTGACCGAGATCGGGACCCCAATCAACGATCTGCGACCCAAAAGATTAGAGAACTATGGCTCACTCACTGCAGATGACAAAGAGATGCTTGATTCTCTGGTCTCAAAGTTCCTTTCCATCCTGGACCATATGAATTCGTCGCTCTGAGTAAGAAGGATCGCACGAAATGAATACCTATCTGGTACCAACGCTCCAGCGGAGATTCAATGGAATTTGAGCGCGTGGATATGTAATGACGTGATGGTTGTAGTGGCAGTCAAGTTTCGAATTTCATCCCTCCTCAATAAGAAGGCTCGAACTTCACCTCTCTTCGACAGATGAAAAAATAGAAAAGTAAAGGGTTTCGGTCATCGATGAATCAACTGAATTTCATCCTTAATTCCGAGCGAAAAATCATCATGCTGGCTCTGCCTGTTTGTTGTGTTCGGGCAGACCCACCACTCGTCTTATCCAGCA
>PNBI01000108.1 GCA_003135935.1 Methanomassiliicoccaceae archaeon | reverse complement strand
CTTGCCCACCCCTCCCTTCCCGGTGAAGAAGAGGTACCTCGTCTCGTTCACTGGGCGCAGCAGCCTCCTGACCGCTTCCATGTCGCTCTTTGCTAGGGTTGAGGCTTTCTGCACGGCTTCGGGCGCATGGCTCACCTTGACATTGCGGTTGTCGAAAAGATAGGATGCCACAGATTCCAGCGCATCGATGCCATTGATCTCGGTGTCCTGCAGCGGATACTGCAACTCGTTGAGCACGAAGTCGCCCTTGATCTCTGCCAGCATCTTGTCCTCGTCCGCCTTCTTCTTTCTGAAGAAGGCATCTGTCGCCGCCTCCTGAGGAAGAACGCCGTTGACGATCAGCGAATTCGTTCGTATGCCCAGCTTGGAGAGTTCCTCCATGCTTCGGTTGGTTTCGACGATGGACGACCGTTCCGGCTTGAGCACGAATATGAACGAGGTCTTTTTGCCATCCTGGAGGTAGCCGATGGCCTTCTTGTACTTCGCCTTGGCACCCTGCAGCGAGGAGCTCGGGCCGATACAGGTCGATCCGCCTTTGTCCAATTCCTCTGACCAACCACTAGGCAGCTCAAGCAGCCGTATCGTGTGGCCGGTCGGCGCCGTATCAAAGATGACGGCATCATATTTAGGATCGTCCATGAACTCGATGAAACTGTCGAAGGCGGCTACCTCGTCTACGCATGGGCTCTTCAGTTGCTCCATCATAGCGTCCAGGTTCTTCTGGTCCAGGATACCCTGCAAGGGTGAGACCATCCTTTCCCGATATTCCTGGGATGCCACATCGGGGTTGATCTCTACGGCGGAGAGGTTGGGCACTTTAACAATGGCGCGCACGTGAGGTCCAATCTCCTGCTCGAAGATGTCTCCCAGGTTCGGTGCCGGGTCGGTGGTAACGATGAGGGTCTTGTAGCCCTTACGAGCCAGCCATACCGCCGTCGCACAGCTCATAGTGCTCTTTCCCACGCCACCCTTGCCGCTGAAGAAGATGAATTTGGTCTTGCCCTCTTCTGGCTCGATCAGCGTATTCATTTCATCACCCTTCCGACGTCGGCTCTACCAAAAGGACCGATTTCATCTCGTCGTAGCTCATGTACCTCTGCTTGGCCAAGATCATCCCGTTCAGCACGGTTATTGGTAGGATGTCGGTCCCCTTCGTCTTGACGAGCTTGAGTACCTCGGGCTCTTCCAGATACGCCTGGGCATTGAAGGACAAGGACACCCTCATAATCGTCGCTTCAGGGAACTCAAGCTGCAGTCGTTTCACGTCCTCAGTCAGCTGGATGAGCGACTTGTTCGGCTCTGGACCGCATATCCCCGTGGAACAGCACAGCATCCCTTCGTAGATTACCAGTTTATTTGACATTATGGTCACCTGAAATTTCCAAATCATTGATTGTCATTTCAATGGTTTTTGAATTATCGCGCAGGATTAAAAACTTTGTCATTTCAAATACATTTGAATTGATGTGTTCTCATTGCATCCAAGGATAACGACATAGCATCCGGATAGACTCCCTTTCAGCGTCACAGTTGGCTCAGCACCGATCTTACCACTTCTTCAACTTCCTCCCGGGTTGGATCGAGCCGATCATGTACCTTCTTTATCCCCAAGTCGGTGATGACTACTTGAACGGTAGGTTCGATGCCGGCATGAGCTAGGGTTTTGTGAGCGCATTTGACGGCGCAACCATCCAGGCACACGATCCGGTTGGCTTTCTTCGCCGAGGAAATAAATCCTCCCTCATGCGAACCCACACCAGCTAAGCAAGAGAACTTCCCCATTCCTTTGGCTGATAGGGACTTAGCCACCTCATTCGCAATCTGCCCGACGTTAGAGGCACCGGAGCATGAATAGACCATGGTGCCCGTACTGGAGCATCCGCAAGTGGGATTGGCCGCCTTCGCATCGGGGGCGGGGTGGGATGCCGGTTTTCGGCTTTCTTCCCTACCAGCTCCCTGAATCATCTCCTTTATCTCCTCCACGCTAGGCACCCTTCCCAACGATCTGATCTCGCCGTCGATCACCAGCCCTGGTGTCGCTGTGATACCCCTGCGGATGAGCATCTCGAAATCCTCCACCTTCGTGATCTGAGCCTCAATCCCCAATTCGTCCACTGCTTGTTGCACGTACTTCATAAGCCGCTCGCAATTGACGCATCCAATTCCGAATATCTCAATCAACATGATCTATTCCTCCGATGGTACTCTTCCAGCAGAGCCCTTTTGTACTGCGAGCAGGCGCTCGATGGCACATAATTGAAGATCTTGATCTTCTTCAGCAACGCCTCCCCAATCTCGGAGTCGACGGGAAGCCCCATCTTCTCGACCTCACTCATTACCTCATCGAGCTTGGTTAGGCCGACAGGGGTTCCGCCTATCGTCAGATGCTTAGTCATGCGTGCTGCCGCCTCAGGGCAACAGGGCTTCTCTTCCAACGCTCTCATATTAATTCCCTATCTTCTGAAACCAACATAATTGCTAACGATGATTTGATATTTCAACATTATTCAAAATGAAACTGTATACATCTTCGGTTCCATAGGCCCATTTGAACGGTCAAGCAATGCTTAGAATCCTGCCCGGTGGTTTTCCTCATCGAGGCCAAAAGCGATCGATTCGGTGC
>PNBI01000077.1 GCA_003135935.1 Methanomassiliicoccaceae archaeon | reverse complement strand
CCCTGATTCCAGGCAGGCGCATTAGCCACCGGGTCAGCAGCCTGAGCTGTTGAGGCGAAAAGGGCACAGAAAATCAAGGTCGCCACTATGGCGACCGCTGTTGCGATATTGATCTTCAAATCATCCCTCCTAATTGGATTAAAAATTGAACGCACCGTTAAAGACATTCCCCTCTGGATATCGGCAATGAGAGAAACATGAAAGATAGAAAGGGTAAGGAATTGAAAAGGGGTTTAATTCGGCGAATAATCGATCGCTTACATCATGCCAGGCATGCCGCCCATTCCTGGGGGCATTCCGCCNNGCGATGACGTCGTCGATCCTCAGGATCATGTTGGCGACCTCGAAAGCGGACTTGATCGCTTGGGTCTTGACCCTTAGTGGCTCGATGACGTTCTCTTTTATCATGTCGATCGGCTTGCCGTCGCTAAGGTCCAGTCCCATGTTCTTGTTGGCCTTCTTGCCCTCGTGGACCGACTTCAGCTTTATCACGACATCCATCGAGTCCAATCCGGCGTTCTCCGCCAATACCCAGGGGATTACTTCCATGGCTTGGGCGAACGCTTCAATGGCCAGCTGCTCCCTGCCGCCCACGCTCGATGCATATGAGGCGAGCCTTAGGGATAGCTCGATCTCCGGAGCTCCGCCACCAGGTACGGCCTTCCCGTCCTCGATGGTGATGCCGACCACGCGCAATGCGTCGTGCATCGCCCTGTCGACCTCTTCGATGACGTGCTCAGTTCCACCACGAATCATAAGGGTGATGGCCTTGGGGTTCTTGCAACCAGTGATGTACGTCATATCGTCATCGCCGATCTTCATCTCCTCGACCATGGCTGCGAATCCCAGGTCCGATGCTTCCATCTCGTTGAGGTTGCCTATGATCTTGGCTCCGGTGGCCTTTGAGAGTTTCTCGATGTCGCTCTCCTTCAAGCGGCGGGATCCATAGATGCCCTGTTTGGCCATGTAGTGCTGGACGAGGTCATCGATGCCCTTCTGGCAGAATACGACCGTCGCTCCGATCTGCTTCAACTTGTCGACCATTCCCTTCAGATTGGATTCTTCCTCATCCAGGAATGCTTGCATCGATGCTGGGTCGCGGATCTGGATCTTGGCCTCGACCTCGGTCTTCTTGATCTCGAGTGCGGCTGAGAGCAGCGCGATCTTGGCGTTCTTCACCTGCTTCGGCATCCTCGGGTGGACGCGCTCCTTATCGATGACGATGCCTTCGATGACGTGGGTATCAGCGATGCTGCCACCGGTCTTCTTCTCCACCTTGATGTTGTCGACGTCGATCTCGTACTTGCCATTCTTCTTCTCCGCGATGGCCTTCACGGCCTTCACGGCGATGTCGGCGAGGAAATCGCGCTGGCCGCCGACGCTCTTGCCGGTCATGGCGGTCCGGGCAATCTTCTTCAGCATGCCCTCATCCTCGAAGGTGACTGGCACTGCGATCGTGTCCAGGATCTCTATCGCCTTGGCGGCGGCCATTCCGTAGCCGTTCGCCAGGATGGTCGGGTGGATGTTCTGCTCGATAAGGCTCTCCGCCTTCTTGAGCAGCTCACCGGCGATGATGACCGCGGTTGTGGTCCCATCCCCGCACTCGTTGTCCTGGGTCTTCGCAACCTCCACGACCATCTTGGCCGCGGGGTGCTGGACGTCGATCTCCTTCAAAATTGTGACTCCGTCGTTTGTGATGACAACATCGCCCAACGAATCCACGAGCATCTTATCCATGCCTTTCGGACCCAATGTCGAGCGTACTGCATCAGCGACGGCGCGGGCGGCAGCGATGTTATTCGTCTGCGCGTCCCTGTTCTTTGCCCTCTCCGTGCCCTCTCTGAGCACGATGATGGGCTGTTGGCCATTCATTGCGTATGCCATAGTAACACCGTTGCCCAGGGTATTTTAGTGCTTCTATATAAGGACTGCGGTTAATCGGACCGCCGAAAAATCTGTCTGGTCCTTTGTCGACAAGCTAGAACGCCCGCTCGACGGAGACCCCGTTCCGGCGCAACCTCTTGGCCAGGTCGTCCTCTGCCGCTCGGCAATACTCCTGGTCCGACATCCGCTTGAGGAATCCCTTTCCGGATGTGGAATGCAGCCCTTCTAGCCCGGCGAGATACTCCAGCATCCCAGGTCTGACCCTCAATCTGTCGAGCATGGCCCTTTCCACTCCCGTTCCAGAAATGGCCGAGACCAGCCTTTCGACATCCGAGTCAGTGACTGTGGGAATGATCGGGCCGATCAGCACGTATGTCCTGATCCCCGCCCGCACCAAGGATCTGATGGCATCCAGCCGGGCAGCTGGAGCGGGGGCGAATGGCTCAAAGAGCTCGGCAAGAGCGACGTCGACCGTGGTGAGCGTGATACCAACCTCCGGTCTTGGAAGAAGCTTGAGTATGTCCACGTCCCGCAATACCAGGTCCGACTTCGTATGGATGGAGATCATCGCGCCCTTACGTTGCAGGACCTCCAGGCATCGGCGAGTGAGCTTGACTGCCGCCTCGGCCGGTTGGTAGGGGTCCGTCACCGTACCGATCCCGATAGTCCCAGTGGCATTTTTCAGCTCATGGTCGAGCAGGTGGGGCATGTTCGTCCGGGCACCGATGGGCGTCCTCCATCCCTCCCTTGGCCTGCCCATCAGGAAGGGAGCATAGCAATAGAGGCAGTCGTGGCTACAGCCGACGTAAGGGTTGAGCGCATAGTCCAGGCCAGGAAGCTTCGATCTGGAGAGCGCGTGCTTGCATTCGACCGCAATGACGCCCTCTGGCATTGCTGCCGAGCCAGAGCCTTCAGCGAACGAGTCCAGATCACGAGTAATCATCGATCCTCCTCTGTCGGATGAAATCGGTGAGGACGCCGCTTTGCTTGATCCAACGCGGGATGGGTATATCCATTCGGGTGCCGACATGGGCCAGAGCCTGCTCCAAGGTGTTGAACTTCTCAGGCTTCTGCTTCAGGGCCATGCGCACGTTCTCCCTCACATTCCATACCCCCACCGGCATGATGTAACCGGGATGCGCCTCTCGCATTATCACCACGCCAGCTTGCCTTCTCTCGGCAGTCAGGAGCTCATTGACCGCCAATCTGGCCGCGTAGTAGCAGCCGCCGATCTCAGCATACTCCTTCCTTCCCTCGTAGAACTCGTGGCTGGAGATGAGGTCGATCTGCTTGCCCATCGGGTTCCAGACGGTATTCGGGTACCAAGCCTCGATCAGCTCATAGCGCCACGAGGTAGGCATGAATAGGACCGACCAGCGGTTATCGAGCTGCGTCCAATCGTACACGCGGAATTCGTCAATGGTCGGAGCGACCTTCGTTCTTTGTAGGAGGTTCTTTCCGAGCATGTCATCCACCGCTGTGATGCTCCATCGGGTGGGCACCAGTTTACGGTTCTTGCCGATACCGAAGGCGCCGACGCTGAACGCCTTCTGGATCTTCGATATCATCACGCCATTCTTGTACAGCTCTTTTACCGCATCCACCGCCTTTAGGTCGGTGTCATTGTAGGCCTTTTCCACCTTGTGATCGTACTTCGGGTTTCCGATGTCCATGGTCGTCACCCGGCCAGAGGGTCCGAACGGCTGGATCTCGTCGTCAAGGACTATCCGACCGACTGGCCGCTTGGCGAAGCTCATCTCCACGTCCAACGGGTTCACCGCCAGGCCCAGCTCGCGGGTATAATCGACGATCTTCCCTCCCAACTGGAAGTCTTTCACGTCCACTCGGTACTTCCCCCTGACGAGGCGGAAGCGGAAGTCGGTGATCTCTTCGATGCTCTTCCCCATCCAATTCTCGGGAGTGTCCATGATGGCTGTGTCACCATGCTCCGGAGGGACAAGGGGGCCGATGTCGACCTTGGGATAACCGAAGCGACCGATGAAAACGCCCGGTGGCGAGCTCCCTGCCAGGTCCAGGGAATCTATGAGCCTTTGCGTTCGAGTGCGAGAATAGAACTTGACCATAAGGGGGCAGCGGGGCTTGCCGCACAACATCTTCGAGCCTTTGCAGATCGAGCATGGGCTATTCCCCGAACGAGGCAGGGCGAAGACCCCGGGATCATCAAAGGCCATATTGGTTGCTGGATACGGTTGGTTCATGCTCCGCTTCCATCTTAGCCGGATTAGCTATAAGGGATTTTCTGGGAAAGCTTCGAAAGTACTATCCGGCCCAAGCCGCCATGATGTACCCTTCCCGCTCGCAATAGCCGGGTCCCTTGATCATCCGCATGTTCGAGCCTTCGAGGACGTATTGTCTTTTCAGCATGTCCTCGTACAGCCGCGGAGAGACGACGAAACGGGCGAAGATCCTCCTTCTGCCCAAACGATAGGAATGGTTCTCAACCGAGCGAATGAGCCGGTCAAAATGGTCCGATGGGTCCGCCAGGTCGGGGTCGACCAACAACAACCTCACCGCTGAATGGTCCGACTCCTCGATCGGATGGAATGCATGAAGGACCGCGAAGCCCGCTAACTTCTGATCGGAGCGGCTTACGAACAGCGCGCCTAGATCCTCCCTCACCGCCATCTCCACTTCCCGTGAGAGATCGAGATGGGAATTATACGAACGACTTAACGCACCAATTTCCGGAAGGATGTCCGCAAGTTTGGCCTCCTCGATTCGCTCCACCCCCATAGTGGGCTCTTGAACCCTGACCAAATCCTTCTTCATAATGCAGGTGAACTCCTGCGGCCGATAACCAGCGCGCAAATAGAAATGAACATTCTTCACCATGTATGGCATCGTTTCCAGGCCGAAGTGGACGCATCCCGAACGAACGAGGTAATCTTCGCAGCCGCCCAGAAGCGCCTTGCCGACCCCTTTGTCTTGCATCTCCGGAAGCACCTCGAAAGGACCAAACCATCCCACCTTCCCCCAGACGTGGCAATGGGCGCTGGCGATGACCTCTCCAGCATCCTCGACGACCAAGCACCCCTTTGGCTCCTTCCAGAGATAGCCCTTGATGATCTTTCGCGGCCTGAATGGATATTTCACTTTGCGACCGAGCTCGGTCGAGGCGACATCGGACCAAGCCTTCTGGCCGACGTTCCGGACCTGTTCCAGGTCTTCTGACCTCATTAACCGGACTAACATGTTCGCACCTGAGGAAACCAGGCCGCCATCAGAAAACCATCTCCCAAGTCCATGGCCTCCACTAATCCTTGAATTTGCCGCGAAGCTCATGGCAACGCCGGCTTATCAGTGCCGCAGTCGTCCCGGCCGCGATGGCATTGTCAATGTTCACGACAACCAGACCAGGCGAGCAAGACTGGAGCATGCCCAGGAGAGCAGCCTCCCCCTTGCCGCCTATCCCGTAGCCCACGGAGGTGGGGACGCCGATGACCGGGACATCGGCCAGGCTGGATATGACGGTCGCTAGAGCGCCCTCCATGCCGGCCACGACCACTAGAACGTCCACATCACCCTTCAGCATCTGCAATAATGGCTCCATGAATCGGTGCATCCCGGCGATCCCGACGTCGTAGGCAATGAGGACCTCGCAGCCCATCGTCTCAGCCACCAGCCTGACCTCCTCAGCCACGTTCATGTCGGAGGTCCCGCCGCTGAGGATGCCGATCTTGCCCTGCAATTTAGGAATCCTGCGCCGATCAACGACGATCAACCTTGATTTCTCATAAAGGTGCACACCTTTCTTTCCCAGGCGTTTCACTAGCATCTGGTACTGCTCTGTAGATGCTCTGGAGATCAGGAGCGCTTCCTTGTCCTCCAGCGCCTTCTCCGCGATCTCGACCACCTGCTGGGGAGTCTTGCCTTCCCCGAAGATGACCTCCGGGATTCCTTTCCTTGCCTCCCTGGAATGATCGAAAACCGTATGATCTCCCACCTTCTCTATGAAGTCCAGACGAAGCAGCCTCTCGGCTTTGGCCGCTTCTATCTCTCCTCTCTTGTAAAGCTCAAGAACCTCGCGGATGTCCATATTCGCCCTCGGAATTGCATTCGATGAGGAAGAAAGCATGCTATCCTGGCAGATAACATTATCGAGCCGGCGGAGCAGAGGTCCGCTCATTTCGCCTCCACTAATAGCCAGCGATCGCAGTGGCAAAGAACATTATCGCGAGTGTTGATTACATGGTGTGGAAGAACTCGATCTGAAGATGATTGAGCTGAGGAAGAACCTCAGGTCGATGGGCAAGGTGGCAATCGCATTTTCTGCCGGGGTGGACAGCACCCTACTTCTTGCATTCGCGAGGCAGGAACTAAACGATAGCGTCTTGGCGCTGACCGTTGCCACGGAATTGCAGTCGTCTCAGGAGATGGAGACGGCCAAGTCAATTGCCCATGAACTCGGAGCAAACCACCTCGTCATCCGGCTCCATTTGCTCAACAACCCTCAGATCAATAAGAACCCCAGGGACCGCTGCTATCTATGCAAGAAGAGCGTCATGGCCGCCGTCCTTCGCTCTGCCAAAGAGAAAGGATTCTCTGTGGTGGTGGATGGTACCAACGCTGATGACGCCCGATCTACCCGACCAGGCCTGAGAGCATTGAAGGAACTGGGAGTCCGAAGCCCCCTGGCCGAAGCGGGCATGACTAAGGATGAGGTCCGCGCCGCTTCGGTTCTGCTCGAGCTGCCAACCAAGGATAAGCCTAGCAACCCCTGCTTGGCGACAAGGATCCCGTTCGATTCTCCGCTGACTGTCGATAAACTGCATATGATCGAGCAGGCGGAGGCGAGCCTACTGGCATTGGGTTTCGTGGAATCACGGGTGAGGCACCATGGGACAATAGCGAGGATCGAGGTACCGCTGATACGATTCCAGGAAATCTTGAACAAAAAGGAGCAGATCGTTCGATTGATCCAGGATGCTGGCTTCACCTACGCGGTTTTGGACCTGCAGGGCTATCGTCAAGGCAGCCTAGAAGAGGATAGCAAATCCAACGTGGATACCTAATATTGAACCATTGAGTCCGGCGGACTCATTGATCAAGGCCAATATTGAGGAGGCGTTGCGGCTCTGGCCGGTTTTACCTGATCTCCCTATTAATGCATTATTCTGCATCCATTCCTCAAATCGACTGAATCTGTTCGTGGAAAGGAATACATATACCGAGATGCCTAGAGCGACTCGCGATGCGAGTCTCTGTAACTTTGCTTCAATATGAACATGGCATCATCCGACAGGTCATCGATGTTCTGGGAGAGATGGTCAAGCATAACTCGATGAAGAAGCACCAGGGTCAAATGAAACATATCGTGAAGTTCCTCGACGAGTACCTGGATAGATACCATCACGGTAAGGAGGAGAAGTTGCTCTTCCCTATGGCTGCCAAAAGGTCCAAGGAGCTTGTGCCGGAGATAGCGAAGCTAGTCTCTGAGCATACGGAGGCGAGGGCAAGTATCGCAAAGATGAAGACTATGATCACGACCGATAGTGCCTATGCGGACGGCTCGCTTGCGGCCGTCAGCAAACAATTGGTCGATAGCATGATACGCCATATCCGCCATGAAGAGGATGTTGTCTATCCAAAGACCGAAGAGGCTCTCTCATTGGATGACGACCTGAAGTTGATCAAGAAGTACGAAGTCTTCAATGCCCCGTTCGGTCCGGATTTCGCAAGATTGGGCGAGGAGTTTGGCGTAAAATTGCAGGACGACGTGCTCGGCCCAGGATTCTTTTCGGGCATCAACTAATCCTATTCCGCGATCAATCAATTTTACGAATTACTATTTCACTTCACAGCTGATTCGCTAAGAGAAGAAAAATAGAAGAAGAATAAGAGGTTTGAAAAAGGGGGGTCTCTAGACCCACTCGTTTACTTCTTTATTACGATCTTCCGGCGCCTCATCAAGAACAACGCGGCCAATACGATCGCCAGTATCACGATGATGCCGACGATGAGCAGTGTGTAATCCGCGTTAGGGGTCATTGCCATTGCGCCAAGGGAGTTGGTCTGGCCAACGCCAAAGGTCTTGCCGTTCTGCACAACGTCCTGGAATCCTGACTTGGATATGGTCAGGTTATAAACGCCGCCGTTCACTATGAGGGCGAAATGTCCATTCGCGTCAGTTACGCCCGTGACCACGGTCGATCCTTGAGTCAATGTTACCGTGGCGTTAGCGATCGGGTTGCCCTTATCGTCGTTTATCGTTCCAGTGACTTGCGTTACCGTCGTGAAGCTAAAGGTCTTGTTCGCGCCAGTTAGGAGGTTCCCTGCGAGGTCCTTGCCAGACACCACGACATTATAGGTCGTTGCGTAGGCTAGGGCCGCGTGAGTCAGGGTGACTTCTGTGCCAGCTGCATTCCAGGTCTTTGTCCCAGTTATGCCAGCGAATGATACTGACGACTGGTTCATGACCTCACTGAAGTTGACCTTTACGACCACATCAGGTAGCACAATTGCTCCAGATGATGGAGTATGCGTGTTTACTGTCGGAGCAGTTAGGTCCACGTTGAAGAACGTGTGATTCGTGCCACTGTTGCCGGCCGAATCCCATGCCCTTACGTATATGGTGTGCTGTCCCGGTAGAACGTTCGTGAATAGCTGCGAGTTGTTCGTTCCAACGTCCACATAGAAGCCGGTATCGATAGCGACCTCGATCTTGACGATCGGAGAGAGGTTATCATTAACCGCCCAAGTGACGTTGATCGCAGTGGTATTCACATTCTGGTCCCATTGCGGATAGACGAATACGATCTCAGGCGCGGTCAGATCGACCACTACGGAGACTGTCTTCGCCTGTGAGTTGCCAGCTAGGTCCCAGACCTGGACATGGAGCACGTGCGGTCCCTGTGTTACGCCTTCGAACATATAGGTTACATTCTCGGTCGAATTCGTCAGGTTGACGAATGCCGCATCATCGATCCAGACATGGATGTAGGCAATGCCGGTGGTGTTGTCCATTGCAGTCCAGTTCATTCGGACATCGTCAGCATTAGTGTGCAATCCTGCGGCGGGTTGAGTTATCGTCACCCATGGGGCGACGAAATCTACCGTGAAGGTTACGTTCTTGACAACGAAGTTGCCGACGTTGTCCGTGGCCTTAACCAGCACTTCGTGCGAACCGGCCGATAGACCCTCGAATAGATAACTGTTGTTGGTGCTAGGGACTACTATCCAGGTGCCATTGATGTTCACAGAGTACTCAGCGATGCCTGACATTAGGTCGCTTGCAGTCCAGCTGACGAGCACGTCTGCGACGCCGAATAATTGGCCATCAACTGGAGTGGTTATGTTCAGCGTCGGGGCGGTCAGATCCACCATAAGGGTTCTCGTGGAGATGGCGGAAGGGTTACCGGCTTTGTCATAGGCCCTTACCGAGAAGGAATAGTTGCCCTCTGGCAAGGTAATGGTGACGTTTTGGTCTATTGTATTAATCCAGGTCCCATTCAAAGTGTAGCTATAGTTCTTCAACCCTGAACCAGAGTCGAAAGCTACCCAAGTGAACTCGACTGTCCCATTACTGAGCATTGCACCATTGGCGGGCGTGCTGATAGCTACTGTCGGAGCCTCTGTATCGACAGTGAAGTTCGTC
This sequence comes from Methanomassiliicoccaceae archaeon, assembly GCA_003135935.1. Classification (GTDB taxonomy): domain Archaea; phylum Thermoplasmatota; class Thermoplasmata; order Methanomassiliicoccales; family UBA472; genus FEN-33. The sequence continues at coordinate 1,890 of PNBI01000077.1, read as the reverse complement.
TCCGCCATAGCGGAATTACCCGCCGAGTCAAAGACCTTCACAGTCATTCTATACACGCCATCCGGGAGTGCGGATCCCCAAACATTAGTCATGTTGGTGGTGTTGGAAGTACCCACAATCTCCATGGATTTGTTTACAGTTCCATAGATGGTCACGTTGCTAGATGCTATTGCACTGCCAGTTCCATTGGCGATCCACTCCGCAACGAAGTTGTTGTCAGCCAAGTATGTACCATTCAATGGAGTGCTGATAACGACAGTTGGATTCGTAACATCGACTGTCACGTTCGTCATGTTCTGTGCGGTGTTGCCAGTGAAGTCGGTTACAACAACCCTTAGCTTGTATAACCCGTTGACCAGTGGGACTCCCCAGAAGTCGTTGAGGCTGCTTGTGTTGGTCGAACCGGTTATCGATATCGACTTCGAAGCGGCTGTGGTCATGTTATAGATCGTCACAACACTGCCCTGGATCGAAGAACCAGTACCGTCAGCGATCCATCGGATGGCTGCGCTACCATTGTTGGTGAATGTCGCATTCTCTGGGCTGACCCAGGAGACCGTAGGGGCGATAGCGTCCACGATAAAGGTTACATTGTTGCTCCATGTGTTGGCTTCAACATCGGTCACGTTTACAAATAGCTTGTAAATATTGCCGCTGACCAAGAGCGCATTTCCAGCGGTGATGTTAGTGATCCATATTCGCGGTATGGAAACGTTCGCCGCTAGACCAGCTGCCTTACTGTCTGTTATGTTGTAGAGGTAGGCAGTGTAGTTCTTTATCGCGACCCCAGGCATCAGATGCGGGGTCCAGGTAGCCGTGAAATTCAATACATTGACACCTGCTACCGGAGCGGTTATCACGACATATGGGCCGACAGTGAAGTTGCTATAGGCAATCTTTGAATTGCCTGCTCCATCCACCGCGGTCATCATTAGAGACCATTCTCCAACTGACAGATTGTCCCAATCATAGAATTTCGTTATGGGTGCACCAGTCGCGGAGGTGGCCAGGTTCACAATGGTTCCAGTTGAAGCACCAGTGACGTTCGTCAGGGCACCTGTGAATGTTGCCAGAGGTGAGCCAGTTGACCCATTGCTAGCACTGAATGCAGCTGTGAAGTTGGTGGAGTTGTACCTACCGCCATTTGTTGGCATTGTGATTGCAATAGTAGGTTCTACTGTGTCCACTCTGAATGTACATGTGTTTTCTGATGTGTTCTGGAAAGCTCCAGCCGAGGAATTATAGAAGAATGCTCTCACCTCGAGTATATACACACCGTCGGCCAATCCGCTAAGCGTGCGAACATTGGACGATGATGCGTTTGCCCAAGTGGGTTCTTGCCAAGATCCAGTTACATTTACTAATCTTGTATGATTCCAGATCGCACTCCATGGTTCCGAGCCGTTTGTGACCGCCCNNGTCCCAGTGTTGTTATAGGTACCAGTGAGGTTTGCGGTGACCGAGGAGACTGCAGGTTCAATATATGACGCTCCCGGGGCCGAAACGTTCGATCCAGAATCAGCCAACGCTGCTGCACTTACGAACAGCAGCGACATAACCATCATCAACCCGAAAGCTGATGCAATAAGCTGATTCTTATTTTTCATAGTGTTCTCATCCCTTTCCCTTGGAAATCGCCCATTAGATGAGCGCATCCCCAATGGGCAACAGATTTAATTAGCCCTATATAAACTATTGTCCGTCTAAATCATTTCGTTTCTCAAAAATTGGACCAATCTGGCACATCCCATTTCGTCATAAATCCTGTAAAAATGCCTTTATAAAGAAAAAGGTGATGGCGCCGAGGGAGAGATTTGAACTCCCGAGGCGGTGACGCCAGTAGCTTGCTCTTGGCGCTGCGCGCCCGTTCGAGGCTACCGCCTTTCCGGG
>PNBI01000143.1 GCA_003135935.1 Methanomassiliicoccaceae archaeon | reverse complement strand
CGGTAGGCGCAACCTGGAGCTTCAATACGACGAAGTCAGTGTGGAAGTGGCAAGGCGGTCACGCCGCTGTCGTGAACGTGCCCAATGAGTACTTGAAGCATGGTGGAGACGGCTACATTGACCGCAATGTCATGGGAACCGGGCCATATATGCTCAAGACATGGGCTCCGAACCAGTATATCGTCATGCAGCGTTATGATGGATACTGGGGCACATTGCCAGCTCTTAAGTACGTCGTCATTCAAAAGGTGGCAGACGTAGGAACGAGAGAGATGCTGCTCCTTTCTGGACAGGCAGATGCTGCCTACATTCCGAGATCTAACACTGCGGATGTCCAAGGAAAGCCAGGCATTCGTATCGTTTCTGGACTTCCGACGCTGGAAATAGACTTCTTCGGAATGAACGAGCATATAGTGCCACACCTCGCCATAGGAAATGTGACGGCCAACTTCTTCAGCGACGTACATGTTCGTCAGGCATTTGTCCACTCCTTTAACTATACCAAATACCTGCATGATGTCTTGCTGGACACTGCGATTCAGCCGAATGGACCAATTCCACAGGGAATGCTAGGCTATGACTCTGCCATCCCGAACTATACTATGGATTTAGCCTATGCGGCCGCCCAATTGAAACTCGCTATGAACCCGGATGTTCCGGGTAAGTCATATGCGCAAACTGGGTTCAGTATCGTTCTCTACTACAATGAAGGGAACACCGCAAGACAAGCTGGATGTCAGCTGCTGAAGGACGGTCTCGAAGCGTTGAGCCAAAACCATGCTCTGGGAGTGAATGGAACGATCCATGTTTCCGTTAACGTCCTGGATTGGCCAACCTACCTGGATGCGAGGACGAATAGGTGGCTACCTATGTTCTTCATGGGCTGGCTGGTAGACTATCCCGACCCGGATGACTTCGCATCTCCGTTCTGCGATCAGAATGGAGCATTCCCCGTCACCCTTGGGGTAACCGATGCCTCGCTAACGGCTCTGGTGCATCAGGCAGCTACCGAACTGAACTCGACTCTAAGGGTCCATCTTTACGCGGAGATCGCCCAATCTTGCTACGATAACGCGTATTATCTCTGGGTCCAACAGCCGACAACGTTCCATGTGGAGCGCACCTGGGTAAATGGCTATGTGTATAACCCTGCATTTGCGGGATATATCTATAGCTATTTCAGCAAGTAAGAGTGAGCAAACCATCAAACCTTTTCCAATTTTCCCATTTTTTATACCCATAAACTTAGCACGTATCCTCATCTCGAATTCAAATGAATGCGAAATCGCAATTCGCGGATCTATTCCTGCTCCTCTGGATGAACCAAATTTATCGTGATTGGGAATAATGCTTTTATAGCAATAACATGTTCTCCACGGCAGGGGACCCAGTCTTGAGATTGCGGACTTTCGTTATCAGGAGACTCCTTTTACTTATACCGGTCCTTCTCGGTGTCTCCTTGTTCGTTTTTGCCCTGACGAGGATCGCAGGTGATCCCGCAGCGGCTTATATCACAGAAAAGATGGGTCCTCAGCAGATCGCCATAATCAAGGAGCAGTTCCACCTAAATGCACCGATCCCGGAGCAATATTATTATTGGCTTGATGGGGTCGTTCATGGTAATTGGGGTTATTCTAAGGTCGATGGCGTTCCAGTGACCACTGCTATCGCCAATCATTTTCCTGCAACATTCGAATTGACTCTTGTAAGCATGGTAATCGCGGTGGTTATTGGAATCACCATGGGTACAATCTCTGCAGTGAGACGAGACACGGCGGTCGATCATAGCACAAGAATGGTGGCTCTGGCCGGCGTGGCACTGCCTATATTTGTTCTCGGTTTGATAATGCAGTACATATTCTCCTACCAATTAGGTTGGCTTCCGATCAATGGTGATAAGGATGTTCAGGGTCTGTACCTAATAAATGCCCCATCTTGGTTCCTATCCAATGGAACGACATCTCCGACCGGATACCTTCTCCTCGACACCATATTCCACAATGATTGGACCCGCTTCATTGATGCCCTCCAACACATCATTCTGCCAGCCATCACACTATCCTTCAGCTCGATTGCGATCATCACCAGGATCATGAGGGGCAGCATGCTCGAAGTAATGAACCTAGATTACGTCAAGACCGCTAGGTCAAAGGGGTTGCCAGAAAGGGTCGTAATCAAGAAGCATGCGAGGCGCAATGCCCTTATCCCTACCACAACGGTGGTTGGGCTCTCGTTCGGCGGCTTGCTGGGAGGAGCAGTGCTCACAGAGTCCATTTTCAGTTGGCCGGGCCTCGGACGCTGGTCAGCGCAATCCACTTTGACCAATGACTGGGCCTCAATCCTGGGCTTCACTCTAATCACGGCCGTGATCTATGTGCTGGCAAATCTAATCGTCGATATCATGTATGCTTATCTAGATCCAAGGGTGAGGCTGGAGTGATCTAATGGCGAAACTGAAACGGACCATTCGGGATACCCAGCAAGACGCCATCGCGCAATTGAAGAAGTCAATCAAGCCTCGTCTTAGAGAATTGCGCTTTTCACTCTTCCTGGCCAGGAAGAGCCTCCTGGCTATGATAGGTATCATAATGGTTCTGTTCATCATCATCATCGCCATCTTTGCCCCGGTGCTGGCGCCACCAGCTCCGAATAAGGATCCGATGGAAATTCCTCAGGACTATCAGCTGCCGAAGCCGCCCGGGGCAGCCGGACATATCTTCGGGACGGGCCTCCTTGGCGCGGATATCTATTATGGTGTCATCTGGGGCGCAAGGACGTCAATAGTGATCTCGCTTTACATTGTCTTCGTTGCTATTGTCATCGGACTCGTGCTCGGTGCCATCGCTGGCTATTATGGCGGCAAGATGGACGAGCTCCTGATGAGAATCACTGACATCTTCCTAAGTATACCGGGTTTGATCTTGGCTATGGCAGTCTGCGCCGTGCTTACCAGAACGCTGGAGAACGTCATGCTGGCATTGATCATCGTGTGGTGGCCGCCATACGCGCGGATTGTCCGCGGGCAGGTGCTCACTATCAAGGAGAACACCTACGTTGAGGCAGCGCGAGCGGTTGGAGCAAAGAGGTCCCGAATCCTATTCCGTCATATCGTGCCGAACACACTCTCGCCAATAATCGTAAACGCCACATTAGACATTGGATCGGTGGTGCTCGTGGCAGCCGGTCTAAGCTACATCGGTTTTGGACCACCGGTCGGATATGCGGAGTGGGGGAAGATGGTATCAGACGGACAGCAGTTCTTCACCGGTACCGTCTTTTGGCAGGGTGTGGCTTACAACCCGTGGTGGGTCTGGGTGTTCCCAGGGCTGTTCATATTCATCTTCGTGATGGGCTTCAATCTTCTAGGTGATGGACTCAGGGATATTCTCGACCCGAGGTTGAGGCGGTGACCAAATGATGGAAGATGATTTCCTTCTCAGGATAGAGGACCTTTACGTCAATTTCTACACCTACCAGGGCATCGTGAAAGCGCTCGATGGGATATCCCTTGATTTGCGGCGGGGAGAAACATTCGGATTAGTCGGTGAAACGGGTTGCGGCAAGAGCGTCACTGCCAACTCCATTCTAAGATTGATCCCATCGCCTCCTGGCAAGGTCGAGAAAGGAAAGATATACTTCCATGCTCCCAATGGAAGCCAGGCTGAGATAGATGCCCTAAGAACGAAAATCAATAGACTGTCGTCCAGCGCATCTGATCAGAAGACCGCTGAGGAACTGAAATCGCTTCAAGCTGAGCTGAACGAAGTAAATTTAATAAGAGCCCTCAAGGAAGAGAGGGAGAACGTGCTGAAGCTTCAGGGCGAGGACGGGGTCAAGAGAGTCCAGGAGATCGATCAGCAACTAGGGAAAATGCTGGCCAGATATGATTTGCTCGCTAGAAGCCTGCAGTATATNNTATGATATTCCAAGAGCCAATGAGCGCTCTCAATCCAGTTTTCGCTTCCGGGGATCAGATCTCAGAAGTCCTGCTGCAACATGAACGCAAGGAATGCGCCCAGGCTGTGATGAAGGTCATAAACGAAGAGCTCAAGCAGACCCAACAATTTGTAAGGGCGACGCGCACTCGTACTGTAAAGGGTGAGTGGCAGTGCTCCAATTGCCAAGCGGTGATGTCCGAAGACGTCGACCGCTGCCCAGAATGCAATGCATCCTTCATTCCTGATTCATTTAGACCGCTGCGGAAAATGAAATTGCGTTATTATGGAATATTCTACAAGCGAATGGTCAGGGATCCGAATGCTTACGGGCTACGTATCGCCTCAAGAGTACCATTGCTTCGCAGATATGAGAAAATGCTGAAGAATGAGGGGCTAAGAAGGGCAGAAAGGATGCTGCGACTGGTTCGGATACCTGACCCGAAAAACGTTTCGAAGTCTTACCCTTATGAATTGAGTGGGGGGATGCAGCAGCGTGTCATGATTGCAATGGCATTGGCATGCAAACCATTGATGCTGATCGCGGACGAGCCAACGACCGCGCTTGACGTTACGATCCAAGCGCAGATACTCAAGCTGATGAAGGACCTGCAAGAGGAAACCGGGACCACCATCCTCCTCATCACCCATAATCTTGGTGTCGTGGCTGAGACCTGTGATCGCGTCGGTGTGATGTATGCTGGAGCGATGGCTGAGATCGGATCGGCCAACTCGATATTCAAGGAACCACTCCACCCCTATACCCAAGGTCTAATGGATTCCATTCCGAAGATGAAGGGCGGGAACGAGAGGCTGGAAGCAATAGAGGGCAACGTTCCGAATCTAGTAAAACCGCCCTCAGGATGCCGTTTCAATCCTAGATGCTCGTATGCAATGAGTGTGTGCAAACAGAAGAAACCCCCGATGATAGAGGTTAGACCAGGGCATTTCACAGCCTGCTATCTGTATTTCGGGGTGAAGGAATGAGCGCCGATATCATCATAGAGGCCAGAGGAATGAAGAAGCACTTCCCCATAAGAGGCGGGCTATTGAAGAAGGCGGTGGGGAGCGTAAAGGCGGTCGACGGCATAAATATCTACATCCGGCAGGGCGAGACCATGGGTTTGGTGGGGGAGAGCGGCTGCGGCAAGACAACTGCCGGTCGTTGCATGCTGATGCTTACCAAACCCACCTCTGGCAATGTCTATTTCAAAATGCCAGATGATGCAAGAGTGAAAATGCTCGAACTGGAGAAGAAGATATCGGCATACGGCAGCCTAGACGAAGCACCATCCAACTTGAAATCTGAATTTCAGAAATTCAATGACGAATATGCCTTGAACTCCATAAATGAT
>PNBI01000060.1 GCA_003135935.1 Methanomassiliicoccaceae archaeon | reverse complement strand
GAGCTGATGCTCACGAAGCGGATAATCCCTTGCCTGGACGTGAAGAATGGCGTCACGGTGAAAGGGGTGAATTTCGTCAACCTTCAGGATGTCGGCGACCCGCCTGAGATGGCAGCCTCCTACGAACGACAGGGGGCCGACGAGATCGTCTTCCTGGACATCACCGCCACGGCGGAGGGAAGGAAGACATTAATGGACGTGGTGGAGAGGACCGCGCAGCAGTTATTCGTTCCCCTGACTGTGGGAGGGGGCATCAGGAGCAAGGAGGACATGCGGACCGCCTTGAATGCCGGCGCGGACAAGATCAGCGTGAACACCGTCGCGGTGCAGAGGCCGGAAGTAATCTCCGATGGGGCGAATGACTTCGGAAGGCAATGTATGGTCGTGGCCATCGACGCGAAGAGAGAGGGGAGATCGTGGAAGGTCTACACCCACGGAGGGCGCAGGCGCACGGATATCGACGCCATCGAGTGGGCGGCGCGGGCCGAGGCGCTTGGGGCGGGAGAGATCCTCCTGACCAGCATGGACGCGGACGGGACCAAGGACGGATATGATATCCCGCTGACGGCGAAGGTGGCGGATGCCGTCAAGATCCCGGTCATCGCTTCGGGGGGATGCGGCAACGCCCAGCACATTTATGAGGTACTGACCCAGACTGGAGCTGAGGCGGCATTGGCGGCGAGCATATTCCATTATGGCGAGCTGACGGTCAGACAGGTCAAGGATTATCTAATCGACAAGGGGGTTCTGGTTCGATGAGCGGTTTGAAGTTCGATGAGAAGGGGCTGATCCCTGTCATCGTACAAGATTCGGTGACGAACGAAGTGCTCATGATGGCCTACGCCAACCAAGAGGCGTATGATATGATGATAGAGACCGGCAAGGTGCACTTCTTCTCCCGTTCGAGGCAGAAGCTCTGGATGAAGGGCGAGACCTCCGGCAACGTGCAGGACATCATCTCCATCCAGACCGATTGCGATTCTGATTGCCTGCTGGTACGCGTGCGCCAGACCGGCGTGGCCTGCCATCTGAACCGGCCCTCCTGCTTTGCCGACGTGGTCCACGGGGACGTCCGGCCAACCGCTCAGATCATCCCTGAGCTTTGGCGGGTCATCAAAGATAGAAAGGCGAACCCGGTCGAGGGTTCGTACACCAACAAGCTGCTGAGCAACGAGGACCTGATGCTTAAGAAGCTGATCGAAGAGGCTGGCGAGACTGCCTTGGCGGCCAAAGGTACCGACAAGAAGATGCAGACCTGGGAGGTCGCAGACCTGATCTTCCATTTGCTTGTGGTAATCGAAGGAAAGGACATCGACATGAACGAGGTCTATCGCATGCTGGCGGAGAGGAGGAAGTAGATGCGCATCGAACTTCACAGCCATACATTGCTCTCAGATGGCGAGCTTATTCCAATCGAACTGGCGAGACGCGCGGTGGTCAAGGGGCACCAGGCCCTGGCGATCACCGACCATGCCAGCCTGTCCAATCTGGACCGGCTTCTGACCGAGGCGAAGCGCGACGTCCCATTGGCGAAGGAATGGGGGCTGGAGCTTCTGGTCGGGGTGGAGATAACCCATGTCCCGGCAAAGAAGCTCGACCTGGTGGTGAAGGAGGCCAAAAAGAGAGGAGCACAGGTCATCGTGGTGCATGGTGAGACAGTATCGGAACCGGTGGAGCCGGGGACGAACCACGCCGCCGTCAGCAATCCTGACGTAGATATCCTCGCACACCCTGGATTCATCACTTTGGAGGAGGTCGAGATCGCAAAGAAGAACGACGTCGCACTTGAGATCACCTCCCGCAGGGCGCACAATCGTACCAACGGTCACGTGGCCAAGCTGGCGCAACTGGCCGGAGCGAGGATGGTGGTCGACAGCGACGCTCACGGTCACGATGATCTGATCGATCTCGAGACGGCGTTGAACGTCGCATTGGCAGCGGGGCTCAGCCAGGCCGAGGCACAGAAAGCGGTGGGCCAGACCCCAAAAGCGATCCTGAAGAGGGCGAGGTCTAGATGAAGGTATTGAAGTTCGGCGGCTCGTCATTGAAGAGCGGCGAGGGCATCCGCAGGGTCTGCAAGATCATCGCCAACGACGATGAATGGAAGGTTGTTGTGGTCTCGGCCATTTCCGGCGTAACGGAGGAGCTGATCGCCTTCGTGTCCCAGATGCGCAAGGAGGACGAGGTCGAGGCGTTCATCAAGAACATGGAGGAGAAGCATCTTGCGCTTCTGAACGACTTCGTGAAGAACGGGGCGGTTCACAAAGCAGCCTGCGCCAAGATGAAGGAGAAGCTGCTCAAGCTGGAAAGGGCGCTCTACGGTTTCTCCTATCTGGAGGAGCTCACGCCCCGGACGAAGGACATCGTCCAATCGTTGGGAGAACGACTGAGCGTCGTGCTGGTCGCCGCTGCGCTGCAGGACATTGGAGTCAAGGCACTGGGCATGGACGCGGACGAGCTGGGCATCATCACTGATGGGGTGTACGGTCAAGCGTCGGCCGACCTGGAAGCGACCACCAAGAACATAGCGCCGAAGATCAGGGCGATGTTCGACCGAGGGGAGACGCCGGTGGTCACTGGCTTCTTCGGACGCACTCCGGAGGGGCATGTCACCGTCTTCGGCCGAAATGGTTCCGATTATTCAGCTAGCGTGATCGCGAACTGCTTGAACGCTGATGCTTTGGAGATCTGGAAGGATGTGGACGGGTTCATGTCCGTCGACCCGAAGATCGTGAAGGAAGCGGTGCCGATTGACCAGCTCTCCTACGACGAGGCGGCCGAGCTATCCTACTTCGGGGCGCAGGTGCTGCACCCTCGGACCGTCGAGCCTGCCAGAATGAAGAACATCACCATTCTGGTCAAGAACACCTTCAAGCCTGAGCTCAAGGGAACGATGATCAAGCCCTCTGGCGTGCAGCGCGCCCAGACCATCAAATCCATCTCATTCATGAAGAACATGGCCATCATCAAGATCTTCGGCGCAGGCGCTGGCTACAAGACCGGGGTGATGTCCGAGATATCCCAGAAGCTCACGGACGCGGATGTAAACATTTACTCGGCGGCGACGTCGCAGACCTGCATCGCGCTGCTCATCTCCAAGAACGACACCGCTCGGGCGGAGAAGGCGCTGGCGAAGAGCAAGAAAGGCGTCGTGGAGCGCATCGAGATCATTGACGACATCGCGCTGCTGTGCGTGGTCGGCGAAGGCCTGGGATACGAGAAGGGGATCGCCGCCAGGGTCTTCACCGCCGTGGCAAACGAAGGCGTCAACGTGATGATGATCTCAGCAGGGGCATCCTTCGTGGCATACCATTTCACCGTCGACAAGAAGGATCTGGAACGCACCATCAAGGCGATACACCGGGAGTTCTTCAACTGAGACCATGACCGCTTCCAAGCATCGGGTGGCATTCCAAGGGGTTCGGGGCGCTTACTCAGAGGATGCGGTATGCCAGTATTTCGGCCCGGAGGTGGAGTCCGTTCCCTGCAACGAGTTCGAGGAGGTCTTCCGCCTGGTCGAGAAGGGCGATGTGCCCCACGCAGTAGTACCGGTGGAGAACTCCATCGAAGGGAGCGTCACCGTGGTCAGCGACCTGCTTCTGGACAGCGACCTCACGGTGACGGGCGAGGTCCTGGTGGCGGTGAGGCATTGCCTGATCTCGCATCCGGGCAGCGAGCTCAAGGACATCAAGAAGGTCTATTCGCACCCGCAGGCGCTGGGCCAATGCCGCGCCTTCCTCTCTCGCTACCCGCAATGGGAGAAGATACCCTCCTACGATACCGCTGGCAGCGTGAAGATGATCAAGGAACGCGGACTGAGAGAGGAGGCGGCGATCGCTTCCAAGCGCGCCGCCTCGGTCTATGGCATGAAGGTCCTGCAGGAGGACATCCAGTCAACCCACCAGAACTACACCCGCTTCTTCGTGGTGGAGAAGGCCGGGTCGATCCTGGACCATGGGGACAAGACCGCGCTGGCGTTCGCGCTCAAGAACGTGCCTGGGGCATTGTACGACACCTTGGGCATCTTCGCCGCTCGAGGCGTGAACCTTAACAAGCTGGAGTCGCGGCCGAGAAGGGGGCGGACGTGGGAGTACGTGTTCTACGTCGACATCGAAGGCCATGTGAACGACCCCAAGGTGGCGGATGCGCTCACGGACCTGGTGCGCAAAGCGTCCTTCGTCAAGGTATTCGGTTCGTTCCCCCGCGCCAAGCCACCAGCTGATTAGGATGGATCGAGGAGAGTCATGCTCCGAGTCTGTCGTATCGGGTTCATGGGACTTTCTTGAGCAGTTTGTCCGCTGTCCGATATTCTCCATCCCAGTATAGCAGGGATTTCGCCCGATCATAGTTGTTCCAGACATCGGTGTGGACGATCTGCCCGAGGAACCAGGTATGGTCGCCAATGTCCAACTCTCCAACGTTGATGGCGCTCACGGACTTCTTCGTCGAGCCCATCTTCTTGCACTCGATGTTGAGCCAGCATTCCTTCACGATGGGTGACTTGACGCGCTTTCCCTTGACCGCGGTAATGCCAGCCTCCTTGAACTTGTTCTTCTTCGCTCCCAACTCCTTGCCGCACACTTCTACCGCATTCAGAAGGTCGGTCGACGGGACGTTGATCGTGAAATCGTCCGAGTCAGCGATCAAACGATAGATGTTGCGCGAGGTCTTGACCCCAATGCCGACCACCACTGGGAATAAGGAGAATACGTTGAACATGCCAATTGTGGTTACGTTCCAATTCTCCTCGGAGTCACCAGAGGCGACCAAGAGGATAGGGGCAGGTGGCAGGTGAGCTATGGCGTCGAAGACGTCGAGGTCGATCTTGTCTATTTCTGATGGCATTTCTACACCGAACGTTCTATTACCACAATTAATAGAAAAAGCATTGCAAGAAGGAACGACCTTCCCGGTCCATTCCTGATCTGCTCATCTCTTCCGGATGCAGTTCCCGATCAGCCTGAACTCCCCGGACCAATAGAGCAGCGCCTTCTCCCTTTCCTCGACCTGTCTAGACAAAGCGTGCACGACTTCTCCCAGGAACCAGGTATGATCCCCGGCGTCGAAGACCATCTTTTTCTTGCATTCCAGGTTCACCAGGCATTCTTCGATTATCGGAGAGCCGATCTTCTTGCCAGGCGTCACCGTGAAGCCGCACTCCTCGAACTTGTTGGTCTCCCTGCCACATTTCTGTCCACAAAAGAGAACCTCTTCCACCAGGTCCTTGCCAGGGATGTTTATTGAGAAATCATCGTATTTGGTCATTAGCTCGAAAGTGTAGCGGCAGGGAGAAACACCCACCCCGATCACCGGGGGGTCGAAGGAGAAGACGTGCACCAAAACGGCGGTCATGACATTGCAGGAGGAACTCGACCCGGGATCCCCCACCGCCACCAATGCAATCGGGAAGGCGGGGAAGCCTCGGCATGCCCAGATGGGATTGACCTCCGTTTTTGGCTCCATAAGTACGGAGGAATGATATGGATAGCTTATTAAAAGTAATGGCACGGATTCTTCGCGAAGTGATGAAGTGTATTTGCCGCCATACGAAGCTTCATGTTGAGCGTGAAATGCTCGCAAGATTGAGCGGCTCAATGTCTTTTTATTCTCTTTGGCCAATCCGCTTAGCATGAAGGCCAAGGCTAAGATCGGCATCATCGGTGGGACCGGCGTGTACGACCCCAAGATGTTCAAGCTCAAGGAGACGCTGAAGCTTTCCACTCCCTACGGCGCGCCGTCCGATGATATCCAGATCGGGGACATGGGCGGGGTGCGAATCGCGTTCATGCAACGCCATGGGCCAGGTCATATCTATCCTCCTCACAAGGTGAATTATCGCGCCAACATTTGGGCCATGAAACAATTGGGGGTGGAGAGGATCATATCCCCCTGCGCCGTCGGTTCCCTGCAGGAGGAGTTCGAACCGGGTCAGATCGCGATCGTCGATCAGTTCATCGATTTCACCAAGAGCCGATCGTACACCTTCTACGATGGGCCGAAGACGGTCCATGTCTCTGCCGCCGACCCGATCTGCGCCGAGCTCAGGGGCCTCTTCATCAAGGAGGCCAAGAGGAACAAGATACCGTTCCACGAGGAAGGGACGTATGTCTGCATCGAGGGGCCGAGGTTCTCGACCAGGGCGGAATCGCAAATGTTCCGGGCCTTCGCCGATGTCATCGGAATGACCCTATGCCCAGAGGCCCAACTGGCCAGGGAGCTGGAGATATGTTACATTTCATTGGGGATGATCACAGACTACGACGTCTGGGCCGAACACCCGGTCGATGTGGACACCATTTTGAGGACCATGGCAGAGAACGTCGATAAGATCCAGAGGCTCATCATGTCCACTCTATCGAAGATACCTGAAGTGAGGAAGAAATGCGACTGCTCAGATACGTTGAAGGCGGCAGGCGCCTAGGTCACGAATTTTTTGGAAAGGGTCTGAACACCATTGGGTTCAAGCTGGGACTGGGCGGGGAAAATTGCGACGCCGAGGACAACACCCTTACTCATCAAGATGCTCCCGCTTGAAACACCCTATGGATCTCGGCTTNNTGTAGGGTTTGCTGACCACGCCGGTGAAGCCGAACTTCCCCGGATCGGACATGACTGGATCGTTTGAATATCCGCTGGAAACGATGGACTTCACGTTCGCATCGAGAGCCCTGATCTTCTGCATTGCCTCCTTGCCACCCATGCCCCCGGGGATGGTCAAGTCCAAGATGATTATATCGAATGGCTCCCCACACCTCTTGGCAAGCTTGAATAGGTCGATCGCCTTCTGACCATCTTCTGCTGTTACGACCTGATAACCAAGGGCTGTGAGGATCTCGCCGGTGATTTCCAGGATGAACTCCTGATCGTCCATCAGGAGAACCTTTCCATGACCGGGGGACAGATCTTCTTGAAGGGGCAACTTCTCAATTAGTGGCTCCTTACAGGCCGGGAGGAAGATGGTAAACTTCGCCCCCCTCCCTTCTTCAGACTCCGCTATGATGAAGCCATCGTGACGCTTGACTATGGAGTGAGCAATAGGGAGCCCAAGACCGCCGCCCACCGACTTGGTGGTAAAATATGCGTCGAAGACTTTGCTCAAATTCGCCCTCGATATGCCTTTTCCGTTATCGGTGAAGGAGATCATGACGAAATCCTGGTCTTTGGGGAGTATCGCATTGGCTCCTTCTCGACCAGCCGCAACGTTCTCCCCATGGAGACGGATGATCCCTCCCTGGGGCATTGCCTCCCTGGCGTTGATCAGAATGTTGTTGAATACCTGGACCATCTGGATGTGATCCACGTTCACGGACCATATGTCAGGGTCTATTTCGATCGCATGCCGCACATTGGAGCCGCTTAAGGCGAAGTTCACGGAATCGCTTAACAATGACCCGATCGAGGTTGCGCGCTTGATCGGTGCCCCTCCCCGGGAGAAGGTGAGCAGCTGGTGCGCCAGCCCTTTTGCATGGCTTAAGGTCAGTTCCGCATCACAGAGCTTCTCGAAGACTTTGTCACTGGGCTTTGCGTAAATCTTGGCGAGGGAGATATCCCCCAGGATGCCCGTCAGGATATTATTGAAATCATGGGCTATCCCTCCCGCAAGCAGGCCAATCGACTCCAGCCGATGACCTCTCTCCACTTCTTCTTCAATGATGCGCTGCTCGGTGATATCCCTGAATACGATTATCACACCGATGATCTGGCTGTCTTTGTCCCTTATGGGAGCACCACTGTCAGCGATGCTCTTGACATGACCATCCTTGGCAATGAGCGAGGTATGATTGGCGAGCCCTATCGGACCGCCGGTCGATATTACCAGGTCCACTATATCCGGACATTCCTCCTTGGTCAATTCATTGACGATATGGAACACCTTATGAAGCGAAAGCCCGAACGCATCCTCGTTCCTCCATCCTGTCAGCTCTTCCGCCACATGATTGAGGAGAACTACTGTTCCATGCTCATCGGTGGCAATGACGCCATCCCCGATGCTGCGAAGCATGACCGCTAATTTCTCCTTCTCTTCCTGGAGCTGGTTGTTCGTTTCTCTAAGCTCCATGGTCCTCTCAATTACCCTGACTTCCAGTTCTTCCTTGGCTTGGCTCACCGCTTCTTCGGCTCGCTTGCGCTCGCTGATGTCCTGCAACATGCCGTGAAGCCCGATGATTTTTCCTTTTTCGTCGCGTTTCGCGCTCCCGATTGCATTTGTCCATCGTATGCTACCATCTGGACGGACCATTTCCAGCTCAATGCCATAAGGCTCACCAGTAGTCATTGATCTCTTAACGGCACTGCTCAAACTTTCCCAGCTGGGAGGAGTATAGTGGTGAGGATGCTCAGCAGAGGTAGGCGCTGGCAATGAATGATCCCTTCCAGCAATATCGTATAGTTCCTCTGACCAGGTCACGGTGTCGTTTTCAATAAGCCATTCCCAGGTCCCGATGTGTGCCAGATGATGTGCTTCTTTGAGATCTGCCTGAGTAGATTCCAGTTCCAACTCCGCGCGCTTGCGCTCGGTGATATCTGTCAGGAAGTTCAGGGTCGCAGGCCGTCCTTCCCAATCGATCACGGTCGCACTGATCTCCACCCATTTGATGCTTCCATCATTGGCTAGAAGTCGAAAGGCGTAATGGACAGGGACGGTTTCGCCCATCGACCGCCTCTGGTAGCGCTCCATCACCATCGAGCGGTCATCAGGATGGATGAACGATGCAAAAGGCTTCGAAATCAGCTCCTGCTCCGAGAGGCCGATCAAGGCGATTGCCATGGGATTGACCATCATGAGCATCCCCTCCTGGACCACCACGATGGTTTCAGCAGCACATTCCACCAGCAATCGGTACCTCTTCTCGCTCTTCCTCTGTTCATCGATGATTCGCTTGCGTTCTAAGGCGTAGCGCAAAGACCGGGTCAGACTCCTAGCGTCGATCTCTCCTTTGACGAGGTAATCCTGGGCGCCTTCCTGCACGGCCCTGAGAGCTATCTCATCGTCAGATAGACCGGTGATTACGACTATCGCGGTTGTCTGGGCCACCTGATTCATCCTCTCGAACGTATCGAAGCCCTGGCTGTCCGGCAGACCCAGATCGAGGAGGATTACGTCGAATGAGCCGTCTTGGATGGCTTCGCGAGCTTGGGAGAGTCTTTCGACCTTTTGCACTCGGTGTCTGTAAGATATGCTCTCAGCGAGCATCTTCTCAATGAGCCCGGCATCGCCAGGATTGTCTTCCACTAGCAGTACCCGTATCTCGCTCTTCATCGTCCCTCACTTCAACGGCAACCTCACCACCGTCAACCAGAAGTCCTCGATCTTCCTGATCGCGTTGATGAATTGCTCGAGGTCGAGAGGCTTGACGATATAAGCGTTGGCATGGAGATTATAGCTCCTCAAGACGTCCACCTCATCACTTGAGGTAGTCAGGATCACCACTGGAATCCGTCTCAGTTCATCGTCCGCTTTGATCTCGGCCAACACCTCTCTGCCATCTTTCTTGGGCAGATTGAGGTCGAGGAGTATTAAGTCCGGTTTGTCGGCGTCAGCGAACCTGCCTTTCCTGTGCAGAAACTGCATTGCCTCCGCTCCGTCCACCACGACGGAGGGGTGAATTAGAAGCTTCGCCTCTTTGAGGGCCTCAATCTCCAAGCGAACGTCCCCGGGGTTGTCCTCCACCAGCAGTATCTCGATCGGATTGATCTTTTGCTTCAAGTCATTTACCCCCTGCCTTTGCGATAGAAAAGAAGAACACTGAACCTTTCCCCAATTCGCTCTCCAACCAGATCCTCCCCCGGTGGCGATCGACAATCCTCTTGGCGATGGCCAGGCCCATTCCCGTGCCCTCGTACTCGCTGCGAGGATTGAGTCTCTGGAAAATTCGGAAGATGCGATCGTGATAGGCTGGCTCGATGCCGATGCCATTATCCTTGACGGCGAAGATCCATTCCTCACCCGAATCGATGGCAGAGACACTGACCAGAGGTTTCTCGTCCGGCTTTCGATACTTGATTGCGTTCCCCACTAGGTTCTGTAACAACGTGATCATCTGCGCCTCGTCTGCCAATACGGTTGGCAAAGGATCGCTCAGGACCACGGTTCCGCTCTCCTCGATCGCCACCATCAAGTTGTTCAGAACGTCATTCATTACGGTATTCATGTCCACCGTGGTGAAGGCCTTTCCCCGGGTCTTGACCCGTGAGTATTGGAGCAGATCGTTGATCATCGTCTGCAGCCTTTGGGCTCCGTCCACGGCGTAGAAGATGAACTCATCTGCATCCTTGTCGATCTTCCCTTTGTATCTCTTATCTAGGAGCTGGAGGTAGCTGGAAATCATTCGCAGTGGCTCTTGGAGGTCGTGAGATGCCACATATGCAAACTGCTCCAATTCTTCATTCGAACGGGTCAAGTCCTCCGTCTTCTCTTGGAGCGCCTTCTCAGCCAACTTGCTTTGCGTTATATCGCGAGCAGATGCATAGATTATATTGCCAGCAGCAAAGGAACGCCATTTGATCCACCGGTAAGAGCCGTCCTTACATCGATAGCGATTAACGAAATCCAAGGCGTTCTTTCCACTCATCATACCTGAGACTACAGCTATTGTTGCGTTCACATCATCGGGATGGACAAGATCGAGAAATTTATGTCCTTCAAGTTCGCTTATCGGGAATCCCAGAACAGATTCCCATTCTTTGTTCATTCTTCTGAAATATCCGTCTGCATCAGCTATTGCGAGCAAGTCGAGTGTATTGGTGAAGAAGCCATCCGACTCCATTGTTTTCTGTTTTAACCCTTCCTCCGCCTTGATGTGCTCGGTGATCTGTCCTATCCGCTCGGCGATGACACCTATGAGCCGCCTCTCTTCTTTTAGGAATGGTCCCTCATCGAGTTCTGGGCTCTCTTCAAGGTAACCAACTTCGATCCTCCCTACCACTGATCCATGCACCCTTACTGGCGTGGATTGCTTCCAAATGGACTCCGTGAAGTTTGTTGTTCTGAACTCGCGTTCACCGATAATTATCCTGGCATAAGCGATCTCTGGGTATTGCCAACTGTCCGGCAGGATGTTCGTAAGGTCCTGATACATTTCGTCCGGGGTGAGATGTTCCCTTTCGGTTATTTCGGCCAAACTGTAAAATGCCTGCAGCTCTTTCATCCGTTCCCTGACCTGGTGCTCTATCTTCTTGCGCTCGCTGATATCACGTAGGATGACCAAGTCCGCAGGTGCTCCCCGGTATTCGATCACTCCGGCATTCACCTCGACGCTGAACTTCGTACCGTCCTTTCGTAGAAGGTCTATCTCATAGCTAGCAGGGACGTTCTCCCCAGAAAGCCTCCTGCGGACCTGGTCCTCTATCTTCGAGTGCAATTCCTTCGGCACGAACTCAAGGAATCCCATGCCTATGATCTCGCCGACCGAATATCCTGACATGCTCGCAAATGACTGGTTTGCGAACACGAGCTCCCGTCCCTGAGCCACGATGATGCCATCATTCGCCCGTTCCACCACGGATCGATACTTCTCTTCGTTTAGGCGAAGCTCGGTCACATCAACAAACGATGACGCCATGCCGACCGAGGAGCCATTCTCGTCCAGAACGAGACTGGTATTCACCAATAAAATGAACCTGCCGCCGTCCTTTTTATTTCCCTTCAACTCTCCAGTCCAGGATCCCTTCGCTTGGGTTTCCCCTACTACTTTTGTTATGAGGTCTTTGTCCTTCCAGAAGTCCAACATTGGATGGCCAAGCACCTCCTTTTCGTCCGAGTATCCCCACAACCTCAAGAACGAAGGGTTGACATAGATGAGATTTCCTCTCAAATCACGTATGGCGAAGGCAGCACTAGAGGCATGGATGGCATTGTCTTTGACACGGAGTTCCTCATTTACCTTTCTTAGCTCAGCGGCACGCTCTTCCACCATTTCCTCAAGGTGGTCACGGTGCCTTCTCAGCTCTTCCTCGTATGCCCTGGCCTTGGTGATGTCTCTGGCGGCGGCGATGATGCCGACTACGCCCCCTACATCATCGCGATAGACTGAAGCGTTGAACATGACCGGAGTTCTTTCGCCACTCCTGTTCCATATCTCCAGTTCGTAGTTGGATAGGCTACCTTCCTTGAACGCGGCTTGATAGCCCTTGGTCGCGAGAGCCTTTTGAACGATGTAGTTCTCGAATGGAGAGCCAATCATCTCACCCCTATCAGCCCCGGTGGCCTTCTCCATCGCCAAATTGATGTCGGTGATGATGCCCTCGGGGCCGATGGCAAGCATTGGGTCCAGGCTAGCGTTGATAAGGCTGCGGTTGTACGCTGCCGCATTTCTGACCGCTTCCTGCAGATTCTTTATCTCTGTCATGTCTCGGAAGATGCCCAAGAAACCTGCCCACTTGCCCTCCTTATCTTTCTCGATGACTCCACTGAGCAGTACCGTGACAAGGCTTCCATCCGCTTTTTTGAAATCTATCTCCAGATTCTTGAAACGGCCTTCTTCGCGAAGTAGTTCTGCTAGTCTGGTGCGAGTCTCCGGATTGGGATATATCTGCTGCGCCGGTTTGCCATACAGCTCCTTCTCTGAGGTGTATCCGAGCATTTCGATTACCGCTCGATTAGCCAGTGTGATATTGCCTTTGGTATCCGAGCTCATTATCCCTTCGTTCAGGGTTTCGAAAATGCTTCTGTACCTCTCTTCGCCCCTGATTCTGTCCGCCTCACCTTTCTTCCTCTTCTCCATTGTATTCAGCTGACTGGCGCATAAGATTGATACAAAATAGACCATGAAGATTATTATCGGTCGATTGACAATGGCGATTTCTAGATCACCAGGTGGCTTTAGGAAGAACCCGAGCACCATAAGTGGGGTGATGAGGATAGCCAGATAAATCGGGGATCGCCAATTATTGGTCCAAATGGTGAGCACGATCGGGAGGACATAAAGCATCCCGATAGCCATCCCCACTTTTGTGTTGACGTCCAAGAAAAAGACTGCTATTGTCGAAGCGGCTATGGCCAAGTATATGCCATAGGGCTTCTGAGCGGCGTTCCCAGTTAAATCCATGCTTCTCCTCGCTGGATGTCAATCGGACCATTCCTCGATGGTATGACACTTTGCCCATAATACTATAAAACTGTGGGTATTAATACATATATTCCAAATTGCCTAAATTGAGTATCGCCTGATTCAACGCGTCTGCCATATCGATATCCAGTAGTGTCCTCGCTCTCTGAGGTTCTAGCAAATTTCCATCGAGTGTGATAGTCCGATTCTGAATATATCCTTCCGGAGTTACGTAATTTTAGCGATTGCTTGGCTTCAGCTTCTGAGGTTGAAATCGGCTAAGGTCTTTAACCCTTCCTCGATTCTTTGCTTGGGCCGCTCACCTAGATGAAAAAACCATTCGGTCTTGCGCTTTTGCCGACAGAGAAGTGGATTGAAGTGACGAATCTGATAAACGTCGTTCACTTGGGAGGCAATCTGACCACGGAGACCCAGAAGGTCTCGATGCTCCTCACCACTTCGATGAATTGGTCCAGATCAAGTGGTTTGGTGATATAGGCGTTGGCATGAAGATTATAGCTTTTTAGCACGTCCTGGGTGTCCTTCGACGTGGTCAGGACGACGATCGGTATGCGCTTCAGCGACTCGTTGTCCTTGATCTCCTTCAACACCTGACGCCCATCCTTCTTTGGCAGATTGAGGTCGAGGATAATCAGATCTGGCCTCAGGGCGCCGGAGTACTTGTCCCTCTTGAGCAGATAATCCATCGCCTCCGCTCCATCCGTAACCACGTTGATGTTATTGAGTATCTTACCGCCCTTCAACGCCAGTTTGGTCAATCGGACATCGCCGGGGTTGTCCTCGATCAGGAGGATTTCTATCCGCGTTCCAGGGTCGTTCCTATCCGCCACGGTCCATTCACTCCTTTCCAACTGGTATGCTGAAGGAGAAATTTGAGCCTTTGCCTAGCTCGCTCTCGACCCAAATGTGCCCGCCATGCCTCTCGGCGATGCGCTTGGCTATCGCGAGTCCGATGCCCGTGCCTTCGTACTCGCCCCAAACGTGCAGCCTTTGGAATAAACCGAAGATGCGCTCGTGGTACTGAGGGTCGATGCCTATGCCATTGTCCCTGACGGAAATGATCCAATCGCCGGTCTTCCTCTCGGCATCGATATCGATGATGGGCTGCTCGTTCGGCTTTCTATACTTGATAGCATTCCCGATCAGGTTCTGCAGCAATTCTACCATTTGACCGCTGTCGACCTCCAGCGTTGGCAGTGGCTTGGCACTGATCTTCGCCTGGGTATTATCAATGGCCAACTTCAGGTTCGAGAGCGCCTGCTCCAGCACCTTGTTCATATCGGTCTGGAGGAATTCCTTTCCGCCGGTCTTCACCCTCGAGTAGTCGAGGAGGTCGTTGATCAGCGCATACATACGGTTCACGCCGTCGATGGCGAAGAAGATGTACTCGTCAGCGTCCTCGTCCAGCTTCCCTTTATAATCGCGCTGCAACAGCTTGACGAAGCTGGACACCATGCGCAAGGGCTCCTGCAGGTCATGCGAAGCAACGTACGCGAACTGCTCCAGCTCCTCATTGGAACGTTGCAGCTCCTCGGTCCTTCTCCAGAGCGAGGCTTCGACGATCTTCATTCCAGTGATGTCGCGCATCAGTACGAACGCCATCCTCTTGTTGTCGATCACGATAGCCTGGATGGTGACGAGGACGTCCATGAGCCTACCTTCCTTGGTCCGATAGACCGTCTCGAAGGTGGCTTGGCCAGTGTCCATGATGTAGTTCAATCTCTCGTTGATCCTCTCCTGGTCCACTCCCACCTCAATATCGCCCATTCGCAGCTTTGAGAACTCATCCCTTGAGTATCCAAGCTGCTGGCATGCCTTGTCATTGTACTCCACTGGAAGGAGGGTCTCTGTGTGATAGATGGCCACGCCATCTGGTGACCGTTCGAAGAGCGTCCGATAGCGGAGCTCAGCCTTGATCAACTCCTTTTCCGCCCGCTTCTTCTCCGTCACGTCGACAAAGGAAGAAGCGATGCATATCGGAGTGCCAGACTCGTTCTGGACGATGCTTACATAAGCATCCACTGAGAACTTACTTTGGTCCCTCCGTTTGCCATCGGCTTCTCCTGACCAGAATCCCTTGCTCTGCATCTCGCTGTTTATCCTTCCGATGTAGGTGGGGTCATCAACGAATTCAGCAATGGGCCGACCGACGATCTCGGCTTGGTCATCGTAGCCCCATATCTTTGCGAACGCTGGATTGACGTAAGTAAGCAGGCCGTTGAGATCGATGATGGCGAAGGCCGCTGTAGATGAGCGGATGGCGTTGTCCTTGATCCTCAACTGCTCGTTTGCCGACAACAATTCCTTGGTGCGATCGTGGACCAGCAGTTCAAGGTTCTCACGATGTCGCTGCAGCTCCACGTTCATTTTCTTTATCTCTGTAATATCAATCGCTATCTCGAACCGCACCATGCGGTCATCTGACCATCTGATCGCACGGTCGATGCATCTGAACCAATTCTTGGTCTTCTCGTTCTGGAACTCCCAGATGTACGTTGTCCCGGTATGCTCACCGAAAATCCGATTATTGGTGCAGAACGGGCAGGACCCCGTGCGATTTTGCAATATCTTGAAACAAGGCTGGCCGACTCCCTGGCCGAAGTTCCTCCGGAAAGCCTCGTTCACGTACAAAAGCTCGAATGTGGTCGGATCTGCGACGTATACCACTTCATCCATGCTATCGAAAATGGAAAGCAGCTGTTCGCGCTCGTTCTTGACAGTGTCCTCGGTCCTTCTCCTTTCTGTAATATCGTCGAATACTGAGAGAATGCCCTTCAGATTGCCATTCTCGTCCGTCAATGGGACTTTGCTTTTGTCGACCCAGAAACGTGTTCCGTCAGCCCCTTGCATCTTCTCGATGATATGCCGTCTCGGTCGATTCGTTTCTATAATCTCTTTGTCATCGGCACGGTATTTCTCTGCATCCCGGCGAGGCCACGGAAGGTCCAGATCGGTCTTGCCCGCGATCAGTTCTGGGTTAGCCAGCCCTACCTGGCGCGAGAACAGCCAATTGCATCCCATGTAAACCCCGTCCCGGTCCTTCCATGCGATAGATTGCGGAACGGAGTCCAAGACTTGTGACAGCATGCTCTGACTCTGGCGCAACTCCTCCTCGGCATTGCGCGCTTGGGTGACATCTGAGGTGATGCCCAGTATCTGGGTGACATTGCCGTTCTCGTCCCTTGTGAAGGGTACCGATCGACTGTGGATCCAGTGCCAATTGTCATTCGCGTCTTTGACCCGATATTCGATCTCGAAGACACCGTGGTCTTTTGATTCGGAAATAATCCGATAGTGCTCGTCGAGTCGGGGACTGTCCTCGGGATGAATGATGATCTGGAATTGGTCCGAACCCATTTCCCTCTTCTGTTCAGGTGGAAAGCCAAGGAACTTCGCAAGGGTTCGATTGGAGAAGATGTTCCTTTGCTCGCGAACGTCATAAATGAAAATCCGCTCGGGTGATGCGATTAGTATCTTCGAAAGCATCTGCTTTGTCAGATCGTTCGGCTCGCCCTCGCTTTGCTTTTGCTTCATTTCGGTTTTTACCTTCTTATCGATGAGAACTTAGAGCGATCAGTCTCCGGTCGCCTTCTTGTAACTGGCAGCGTCCATCAAGCCATCAATCTCGGATGGCTCGGCGAGCTTGATAAGTGCGAACCAACCCTTGTCATAGGGGCTTTGATTAATGAAATGAGGATTGTCCTCCAAAGCCTTGTTCGCGTCGATGACCTCCCCACTTACTGGGCTGTAGATATCAGATACGGTCTTGACACTCTCCACAACGCCGAGAGCGTCCCCCTTCTTGACCTTCCGGCCGACCTTAGGCAACTCGACGAATACTATCTCAGTAAGCTCATTCTGAGCATGGTCGGTGATTCCGATGCGCCCATCGGCTCCCTCCCTTTTTACCCATTCGTGCTCCTTCGAATATCTTAGACCATCTGGAACCTGGCTCATTTCATCCCCCTCCCGCAAGGGCATTGCACGGCAAATAATTTATGCAGGAAGCTTTCGCCTTCTGCGGCATGATGGGAAGAGCGTCAAGGTCGAAAATAGTCGCCTTGGCAAAGGAAATGGTTTATGCTACTTCTTTCTCAATGCCAAGAAAGCGATAGTAGCTATTACTACAACAGCAATGATGCCGATTCCTGCCAGCAATACGATGTCATTGCCAGCACCGTTCCCTTCCGCCATTGCCGTGGCATTTATCATATCGCCAAAGTCGCTCTCACCGATCGAATTTACTGCTGTGACGCTGTAATAGGTCTTCTCTCCGAAGATCACTGTGGAGTCATTGAAGCTGGTCAGAGTCCCTGACACATTGGCCAAAGGCACCAAGGAAGATGGATCGCTGCCCCGATAAATCACGTACCAAGAAATCGGGCAGCCGCCATCACTATTTGGGGCAGACCAGTATAGGGATATCGAGCTCTTTCCCAATCCGGTATGAAGGTTCAAAGGATGTCCGGGGGTCTCTCCAACCTTGATTGAGATATTGTTGCTGGGTTCACTTTGGGCCGCATAATTGCTTGCTGTTACGTAGTATTGGTAGCTCACCCCGTTTAATGGGCCGTTATGCCCGTCCTCGTGGCTGTCGTTGAATCTGGTCGTTGTTCCGTCCACCGTTCCAATGATGGTCCAGTCCGTTTCATTTCCACCCTTGCGGAGAATGTTGCACATATAGACCGGCTGCCCTCCAGAGCTAGGGATGAACTCCCAATTCAGGTTAACGAATCCGTTTCCTGCGATAGCCGTGAGGTTCGAAGGCGGATGTGGGGGCATTTGGATTGAAACCCAGTTGCTTGACTCGCTCATCCCATTATTGTTGACCGCTCTAATTGTGAAGAAGTATTGATTGCTATTGGTGATGCCAGTTACCTTGAAGTACGTGGTCGATGACTCTACTGTCGTCAAGAGAGTTGTCCCGAAAGGGCCGGTGAAGACCCGATATTCTATGATAGGACTGCCATTATCAGTGAGTGGCGGGGACCATGTCAGGTTGATGGAGCCTGCTCCTTCCTCATAGGATAGGCTGAGCGGGGGAGACGGCGTGCCAGGTGTTGCCTCGACAGAATTTGAGAGCCATCCGTCCCCGATCGAATTCACTGCTGCAATCTCGTACCAATAGAGGAGGCCGTTGACCACGCTGGTATCGTTGAAATAGGTGCTTGTGACGCTGGTATTGCTCCATTCCAGATCAAGAGACATCGCATTCCAATGCCTTCTCTGCACCTTGTACTCGGTGATCTGGCTTCCACCGTTGTCAGTTGGTACCGTCCAAGTGATGTTGGCGAAGCCAGTTCCAATCGATGCCGCTGGATCTCCTACGGGATGGGGGATGAAGAGGGCAGAGATGTTGACCTCGCTGCTATTGCCACTCTCGCCAATCGAATTGATTGCTGTAACATAGAAATGGTATGTCCAGCCGCCAATGAGGTCGACGGAGAAGAAGTCGTATCTCGTAGACTGCCCGTTCCAAACCTCGCGGGACCAATTCAGTGGGTCTCCAGCATAGGCATGAAGGATGTAATTGGTGACGGGGCTTCCCCCATTGTTGAGGGATTCGGTCCAATTCAGAGATAAGCCAGAGGGCTCTGCCACTACATCCAGTCCCGTCGGGGCGGAAGGCGGGCCCGGTGCAGCCAAGGCCATTTGCGATGCCATTCCGACAC
>PNBI01000110.1 GCA_003135935.1 Methanomassiliicoccaceae archaeon | reverse complement strand
GAACGGCGAAAGGAGATAGACCATGCCGATCTTGAACGCCTTGAGGTCGTCCCATCTCCTCAGGCCAAAATAGAGCGCCATCGCCGTCAACAAGGTGAAGGCGGCGAAATAGGTCTGATATGCTGCCTCGGAGCCCCCCGCCAATTGCGGGATTACGAAGAAATAGGATATCAGCGGGGGCGCCTCGGACTGCACATCGCGATAAAGCCATTTCCCGTCGAGAATGGTTCGAGCCCTTTCCTGATAGAAGGAAATATCTGAGAATTGGCCGAAGCTCGATTCCAACATTTTGTTGATGACCAGCTGGTCCAGCGCGATCAAGCCGCCAAGCAGCAGAATGCCGAACACCAATAGGACCAGTCCGCGCTTGGCTTGGGGAATAGAGCCTATCCGCCTTCCGAGCCATGCTATCGGTCCTGGCATCGGCATCTTATTCAGCTCCCCCTTTGGCGCTCGATATCGCTCGATCGAGGATCGAAGCCACATTACCAAGTGGTAGCGAGGTCCCTCGAAGCGTGCTCATGCCATATGCCGTGACGCTGGAGACATCAAAACGCATTCCGCCTGGGATTAACCCATTTGATATTTCTGATTTGTGGGGGCGCGAACCTGTTCAATCGGGAATGATGGTTCAGGCGGCGAACGTGCTGCAGGCCGGAGTATATCATTTGATTTTGGCCAGTGGCGTGACACGGCTTAACAAGGTATAAATACGGCTTTCCTAATACAGCCTGTTAATGTCTAGCCTAGCGGTCTCACCAGGTGGGAATTCTGTCTTGGTTAGCTTGCGCATTTTGGTTATCTGATCAGGGGGCGCTCTCCTCTGGGATGGCGTTCCCCGTCAATGGTTGCGTGTGAAGATGGTGCATAGGGTGGCTTCCTCGGGCATCGGCATGGCGCCGGCAGGGTCCAGTGGTAGCTCTAGGTTCATCTACCGCCGATCGCGCAGGCAAGGAGGCCAACGACTTGGCATTTCGATAAAAGGACCAGTCCAATGCGGCAAGGTCAGAACGGAGGCTTGAACGTGGAAGTGATTTCGATGGTCGTAAACGACGAATTTGGTGTCATGCAGCGAGTGATGGGCGTCTTCACGCGTAAGAGGATCAACGTCGACACCATAGTCGTTGGCAAGTGCGAGATCGCTGGCAAGTCACGCGTCGTGCTGACCGTCAAGGACCGGCAAACGGCTGAAGTGGCGGTGGCGGACCTGAAAGGGCTCCACGACATCGTTCATGCGGAAGTGGTCGATGAGACCAGGCATGAGGCGTATGCCCTGGCTTCCAACTCCGCTGGCAAGGTACGATTGATCGGCAACCTGGAAGAGGTGGACAAGATGATCGAGTCCACCAACCTGGATGTTTTCATCCGCGCCGTGAACGCGCTCTGACGGTGCCCAATCTAATTATATCGAACGCGATTACATCGATGAAGGGAGCAACATGGCATCACAGCAGAAGGTCTGGATGGACGGCAAGCTGGTGGATTACGCGAATGCGAACGTCCACGTTATGACGCATGGCCTGCACTACGGCGGGGGCGTTTTCGAAGGGATCAGGATTTACGAGACACCGAAGGGGCGTTGCATTTTCAGATTGAGGGAGCACATGGCCCGCTTCCTCGACTCTGCCAAGATAATCTCGCTCCACATTCCCTATTCACTGGATGAGCTTTGCGAAGCGACTGAGCTGACGGTCCGTGCGAACGCTAAGTCGAAGGTCGATTACATCCGCCCCATCGCTTACTTCGGCACGGGGACCTATGGCCTCAATCCGATCAAGCTTCCGACCAACGTGGCGATCGCCGTGGTCTACATGGGCGTCTATCTGGGAGAGGAGCAGATGAAGTTCGGCGCTCGGGTGATAACCTCCTCCTGGGAGAAATCGGGGAACCGTGCCTTGGCCTTGAATGCCAAAGTATGCGGTCATTATGTGAACTCGGTCCTCGCTCGATTGGAAGCTGTGAAGAGGGGAGCGGACGAGGCGCTGCTACTGAACGCTGACGGTAACGTGGCGGAAGGAACCGGCGAGAACATCTTCATGGTCCGGAAGGGCAAGATCTATACCACGCCGATATCGGCGGGCATCCTGGAAGGGATTACCAGGGACTCGGTGATGCGAATCGCTGAGGATATTGGGATGCCAGTGATCGAGCGCGACATCACGCGCGGTGAGCTCGTGATCGCCGAGGAGGTCTTTATGACCGGAACGGCAGCAGAGGTCCAGCCGGTCTACAGCATCGACGAAATGGTCATTGGGGCCGGCAAGCCGGGACCGATCACCCTGAAGCTGCAGAAGCTCTTTTCGGATGCAGCCAGGGGCAAGATCAAGAAGTACTCTACCTGGGTCGATTACGTCTAGCGAAACCTTTCTCCGAATCCTATTTATTTCTAATCTACTACCTTCCAGACGCCTCTTTCAGCCGTTTGTAGAAGTGGTCCGCCTCGTTCCCTCGCTCCAACGGGTAGTACTTGCCGTCCACGAAGATCTCCATGTCCGAGACGATGATCTTCTTTCCCTCGACGTGCTCCTTCACCCATGAACAAAAGCCTTCCTCCACGGCGCTGGGAGTGTCGACATCCCCCATCTCTTTGAGGTATGAGTTGAAGTCTGAGATCTCATCCGCAGTTGCGACCTCTTTCCATCTGATCTCCACGGTCTTCATGCTATCGTTCTATCGTTTGGAGCCGCTCGGCTAAAATCCTTTTCCTGGCGCGATCGGACTTTAGCGCGCTGATCGCATGCGCCATCACATCATGCAACATAGCTCTCTTCGGCTGAGGGATTAAATACGGCGATTTCGAATAGAGTGGCTGAGAGTGCTGGATTCCGATGTATGAGGTCAGGTTTCATGGCAGGGGAGGGCAGGGCGCCGTCATGGCCGCTCAAACCCTCGCCGAGGCCGCTGTCTTGGAAGGGTATCACGCTCAAGCGTTCCCATACTTCGGCGCTGAGCGCCGCGGTGCCCCGGTAAAGGCGTTCGCTCGCATCGACAAGGGACGGATTACGCTAAAAAGCCAGATATACAACCCGGACATGCTCGTCCTATTGGACGAGACTTTACCAGAGATAGAGCCAGTGGCCGAAGGGTTGAAGGCGGAGGGTGTGGCGGTCGTGAATACCGCCCTGGCCCCAGAGGAATTCGATCTGGGGATATCGGTGGTGACGACGACCGTAGATGCCACCACCATCGCTTTGGAGAAGCTCAAGGCTCCGATCGTCAACACCTCCATCTTAGGTGCGATGGCGAAGGCGCAGGATTTCGTCTCATTGGATTCGATCGTCAAGGCCATCCAGGATAAGTTCGGGGAGAGGCTGGGCGCGAGGGCGGCGAACCTCAATTCGGAGGCGGCGCGGGCCGCCTACCAATCGGCGCGCACTGGGCGCTGCAAGGCCGAGCGCCCCTTCATACAGAAGGCCCAATGGCTCCCGGATTGGAACGAACTTCCGATCGGTGTGGCGCTTCCGACCACGCAAGTGAACGGCGTTGTGCTCGGCCCGGGGAGCGCCTGGCAGAACATGGTGGGGACGTGGAGGACGTCCAGCCCGCATTACGACATCGAGAAGTGTATCCGCTGCTTGCGTTGCTGGTGGTCCTGTCCCGAGGGCACGATCAAGCGCCAGGAGGACGACCACATGAAGTTCGATTACCGCTACTGCAAAGGCTGCGGCATCTGCGCCCAGATCTGCCCGGTGAGCGCCATCGAAATGGTCCGGGGGGTTAAGACTTGGTGACCAGGGTGATCTCTGGCGATCACGCCGTCGCCTGGGGCGTCCGACTCGCCAGGGCGGAGGTGATCCCCGCTTTCCCGATAACACCGCAGACGCTGATCATGGAGCTTCTTTCGGAATTCATCAACGATGGTGAGCTGGACGCCGACTTCATACCGGGAGAGAGCGAGCACAGCGTCATGAGCATCGCGGTCGGCGCCTCCGCGGGCGGGGTGCGCACCTTCACGGCCACTTCCTCTCAAGGTCTAGCTCTGATGCACGAGATGCTCTACGCGCCGCCGCAGATTCGGCTGCCAGTGGTCTTGGTAAACGTTAACCGGTCATTGGGAGCCGCAGCGGGCATTTGGCTGGAGCACAACGATTCGATGCCCGAACGCGAGTCGGGCTGGCTTCAGTGCTACGTGGAGGACAACCAGGAGGCGCTGGACATGACGCTACAGGCGTTCCGCATCGCCGAGGACCACCGGGTCATGCTGCCGGTGATGATATGCCTCGACGGATTCGTTCTCTCGCACACCGTCGAAAGGGTGGACGTGCCGGACCAGGCGGCTGTCGACGGGTTCCTGCCGAAGTTCGTGCCGGTGAACGTCCTCGATCCGGACGACCCGGTGGTGATGAACCCCATCTGTCCTCCGGAGTATGCCACGGAAATGCGCTATCAGCTCGACCGGACCATCGATTCGACGAAGAGCGTGATCAAGGAGGTCGGCATAGACTTCGCCAAGCGTTTCGGTCGGTCCCACGGCGATCTCCTGGACCTGTACCGGATGGAAGATGCCGAATACGCTCTGGTTGCGATCGGGACCGCCGCTACCACCTCGAGATTGGTCGTGGACCAGTTGCGTGAAGGGGGCAAGAAGGTCGGTCTGATCCGGCTGCGTTTCATGAGGCCTTTCCCCAAGGAGGAGCTGCGTGAAGCTGTTTCAGGCCTAAAGGCGCTGGGCGTCTTCGACCGTTCAGTCAGCTTCAACTCCTTCGGCCCGATCTTCACCGAGGTCCGGGGAGCGCTCGCTGCGTTGCATCTTCCTATGACCGATCACATCGGTGGGCTGGGCGGGCGGGACCTGACCATCGAGGAGATGCGCGATATCTTCGCCCGGATCGAGGAGAACGCCATCGGAAAGGCAGATAGGCAAGTGTACTGGCACGGACTGAGGGGGCAGATGCAATGACCGACACGATCAAGGATGTTTCCAAACTTACCATCAAGGACGTTCCCAACAAGGATTATTTCATATGGGGCCACGGTGCCTGTCCGGGCTGCGGGGTTGCCATCGCGGTCAAGAACATAATGAAGATCCTCGGGCCAGAGACAATAGTCTATGTCCCAGCATCCTGCCTGGTAGTGTTCGGCGCTCAGTATCCCACTTCGGCGTTCGAGGTCCCATATTTCTTCACGGCGTTCGAGAACACCGGGGCGATGGCAACTGGCATCCGTGCTGCCCTGAAGCGCCGGGGCAAGAAAGCCCACGTTGTCGGCCTGGCGGGGGACGGAGGGACCTTCGACATCGGGCTTCAGGCGCTGTCTGGAGCAGCAGACCGGAACGAGGACATGATCTACGTCTGCTTGGACAATGAGGCCTATATGAACACTGGCATCCAGATGTCCGGAGCAACGCCCTTCGGAGCTTGGACCACCACCTCGCCTGCAGGGAAAGTGATCAGCGGCAAAAGGAGCTTCAAGAAAGACATCGACCATATCGTAGCTGCTCATGGCGTGCCATATCAGGCGACCCTCTCGATCGCTCACTGGAACGATTTCGTTCGCAAGGTCGAGAAGGCGAAGCAGGTGGAAGGCTTCCGTTTCCTTCACGTGCTCACTCCATGCGTCCCCGGTTGGCGCTCGGAGGCTTCGAAGAGCATGGAGATCGCCCGCATGGCCGTGGAAACGGGAATGTGGACCCTCTATGAGGCGGAGAAAGGCGAATCGGCGCTCACCTACAAGCCTAAGAAGATGGAGCCGGTCATCGAGTACCTCAAGCTGCAGGGCAGGTTCGCCTTCATGAACGAGGATGACGTGAACACGCTGCAGAGGTGGCTGTGCCACAAGTGGTGGCTGCACTACAAGGACGAGGTGGAGGCACCGCCTTGCTACATCTATCGAACGGAGAAGCCGATGCACATGGATGGCGACCCGCTTCACGGAGCGTAGGCTTCGGCCGCATCTTCCGTCATATTGCGTGATTTTGGAAAATCGAACCGACAATTCTTAATGGACGACGTTCTTAGACGTCCTCCGTGCGCGCATTATTGTCGGAGGTCGGAAGATGAGCTTCAGCTTAGGTATCCCTACGTTGATCGAGGTCCCTGATTTCCAAAATACTGTCGCTCTGGCATCGAAACTGAAGGTCGATTTCATCGAGCTGAACATGAACATGCCGGAGTTCTGCCCGGAGTCGCTCCCGGCAGCCAAGATACGGAAGGTGACCAAGGAGAAGGGCATCGATTTCACCATCCATATGCCGGACGACACCGACCTGGCCTCGTTCCACGACAGCATCCGAGAAGGTCACGTCCAACGCTTCGGAGAGACGGCGCGCTGGGCGGCGGAGGCGGGCGCCAAGGTCATAAACCTTCACCTCAGCCCGGGCATCTATTTCACCTTGCCAGACAAGAAGGTCTGGATCTATGAGAACTATTACGACAAGTTCATCGGCAATCTCAGGGAAGCATATTCCAAGGTGATCAAGTACGCCGCCGAATACGGCATCATGGTCTGCACCGAGAACGTGAACAACTTCCATTTCCCGTTCATCGCCAAGGCCATCGATGACCTGTGCGAGCTGGACCATTTCTATCTCACCTGGGACATTGGCCACGATGCCAAGACCAACTTCGAAGAGCAGAAGGTGCTGCTGCGCCACAGGGGTCGCATCAAGCACATGCACCTGCATGATTGGAACGGCAGGTCGGACCACCAGATACCGCTAACAGGGGAGTTGGACATCGAAGGAATGCTCCGATTCGCTCGAAAGCATCACTGCTCCGTCCTCATCGAGACCAAGACCGTGAGCTCCGTCACCCAATCGGTCAAAGTGGTCCGCAAATTGCTGGACACCATGTGGATCTGATCAAGCGAATCGCCAATCGTTGAACAGTGTTCTTATACGACGCCAACATTTCAGAGGCGAGGTCCTTAATTGCCATTCGACCCGACCTTGCGCTTTGTGGACAAGATGGTGGATCGCGTCAATTCCAGCGTTTCCTTCAAGCGAGTCACGAAGCTCGAGGACGTTCTGCCGGAGAAGGTGGACCGGACCTCGCTCAACATTCGGATCCCTTTCTGCGCCTCACGATGCACCTATTGCGCTTTGCCAGGTCAGGTCTATGACGAGAAGATGGCTGGCCTTTTCTTGGCTGGCTTGAACGAGGAGCTGAAGTTGTACGCCTCCTACCTCGGCAAGTCGAAGGTGGAAAGGGTTTATATCAGCGGTGGTACTCCGTCATTATTGCACAAAGAGATGGAAGCACTGCTCTCCATCGTATCGGACAACTTCGACCTCCAAGGCGATGTTGCCATGGAGGCCTCGCCGGCCGATCTCTCCGATGAGGTCCTGGATGATATCAAGGCGGCGGGGGTGAACCAGCTTAGCATTGGCGTCCAGACTTTCGACGAGAATATCCTCAGCAATTATCTCGGTCGCAAGATGCGCAAAGCCGACATCATCTCCGCGCTGGAGAGGGTGATGGGGCGCGATTTCGATTACGTCAACATCGACCTGATGTTCTCTCTGCCGCAGCAGACCAAGCAGATGATCATCGACGACATCGAGCTGGCATCGACCATCGGCGTGGAGGGCATTTCCACCTTCCCGCTGATGCTGCTGGAATACACCCCGATGACCAAGAAGATGGAGCACGACGGCGTGGTCATCGAAGAGGGAAGCGGCCCGTACGAGGACGAGAAGGAGCGATATCTTGCCATCGTCCAAAGCATGCGCGAGCACCACTACAAGCTGAGGACGTTGTGGAGCTTCTCGACCGCCCCGGAGAGATACGAGGGGCCTTACGAGCACAGCAACTTCATCGGCATCGGGCCGAAGGCTTGGGGCGTGGTCAATAACCGGATCACCTTGAACTCGCCTTCCGTGGTCTATTATATCCAGATGCTAGAGGAAGGCTTCCTGCCGCTGTACGCCTACTCAGAGCTCCGTGACTATCCGTTGGCAAGAGTGGCACGCCGCTTCTATTACGGCAAGATCCACGAAGACGAATTGGCCACGCTGGTAAAGGAGGACGGCTCTTTGCGCAAGTACATTGTGCTAATGAAGGCATCCGGCTTGCTCAAGAAGGAAGGCGAGTTTCTTGTGCTAACGGACAAGGCACTGGCATATGGCAATCACGCGACGAAGCGGATCGCCATGGCCACGCTGACCAGCATGAACGAGATGTTCCAGCAGGCAACAAAAGAGAGCAAAGGACCGATGGTGGTTTCGCAGGAGCCGATGCTGGGTCTAGAGACCGAATGAGCGTTACCCAGCGGGCTTACGCCGTGGCAAGGAAGTAGATGGTCGATATCACCAAAATAGCCGCCACGATGATTATTACCAGTCGAATCCGATTCAAGGTTCTCCACTCGGAACGACATCCGAATCGCGCCATATATACTCGATTGCCAGCGTTGGTTGTCAAACGGTTAGTTAATTATCGAGACCAATTGGATTGTTCTGAATCGGCTAAGCGCGGAATCCAACGAAGGTCGCATT
>PNBI01000174.1 GCA_003135935.1 Methanomassiliicoccaceae archaeon | reverse complement strand
CGTATGGATGGCGAAAGGATAACTCTGAGACTGGAACCCGAGATTCTGGAACTAATCGACGATTTCGTCGAGAAGCGCCCCGAATTTTCGAACCGATCTCACCTAGCTCGAGTAGCTCTCCGCGCGTTCATCGAAGGGGCACAGGAAGCACCGATTTCGGAGGAGGAGGGGAATCGTGTTACGATCGAGGTGCCGACAGCACTCCTTCACGTGATGAGAACCATGGTGGAGGAAGAAGGGCTCTATAACTCGATCACGGACGTGATTTTGGAAACGCTCCGCAATGAATTCGTTTCCAAGCAGTATCTCGAGGAAGCGAAGAAGCGCGCCATCGAGTCACGTCATGACGCGATGCAAATCCTTTAACGGAGAGCAGACGCGAGGCTGTCGCTCGGGAAGTCGATGGAAGGGATGGGATGCACGGTTACCATTAGCCAATAGGTCACCTGCTCCAAGTAGTAGATCGGGAGGCCTGAACAATATGAACAAGACGATGAAAGCTGAGCAAGTCGTGGCGATGCTTAGCAAGGGAATGATCGAACCAAAGATAACGGTGGTTGGCTGCGGTGGGGCGGGCAACAACATAGTGCAAGGCATCCACTCTGGATGCCGGAGCAATGTTGAGACAATCGCGGTGAACACCGATGAGCGGAAGCTTGCCGAGATCCAAGTGCACAAGAAAGTGCTCATCGGAAAAGACATCACCGAAGGAAAGGGGACCAATGGTTTCCCCGAGGTCGGAGAGTACTGCGGCGAATGCGCCCGGCCGGCCTTCAAGAAGATGTTGACAGGCAGCGACATCGTAATCGTAGTCGCAGGCATGGGCGGCGGGACTGGAACCGGGGTTGCTCCAATTGTTGCCGAGGTGTCTAAGGAATTGGACGCGGTGACTTTCGCGATCGCAATAAACCCGTTCTCATTCGAAACGGAGAGAACCCAGAAGGCGGTCGATGGCGTGAAGAGACTACAGGCGATAACCAACAATACCATCATTTTCAACAACGATAGATTGCTTGAACTTGCAGGCGACTCCACCGTGAGCGAGTCGTTCGCAATCGTTGAGAGGAGCATAATGCGAATAATCGATTCGCTATGCGCCCAGATCTCCGA
The DNA here is from genome assembly GCA_003135935.1 of Methanomassiliicoccaceae archaeon. Taxonomy (GTDB): domain Archaea; phylum Thermoplasmatota; class Thermoplasmata; order Methanomassiliicoccales; family UBA472; genus FEN-33. Next base: position 19,262 of record PNBI01000174.1, on the reverse strand, counting down.
ATCGTTCATGAGCTCAATCGCACCTGAAGTCGAGGAGATATTCCAGAGCATCGAGGACGAGTCAGAGCCTCAGGCTGCTTTGGTCGCACCGACCGCGGAACTGATGCAAGCTTCCGTAGCCGGATTAGGCCCAAAGATGCCAGAGCTCAATAATACGTTGATGATTCGCTGAACTAAGTGGCCTCCCGAAACAGAAACCATAAGCGTGGAGGGCCGAACCCTCCGCGTATGAATTCTTTTTCAAATCATCATTCGTTCTAGACACTTTATTGATCTGAAAACGAAGAATACTTACTCCCGATAGGCCTCACAAACCACGTGAGGCTTGGATTCTTCCTCAATCCCATCGCAGGCATGGGAGGGGCAGTTGGTCTAAAAGGCACGGACGGTGAGGCTGTCCTTAAGGAGGCTCGATCGCGGGGAGCGGTCCAGACCGCCAGCTCAAGGATGGAAGAGGCTTTTGCGAACTTGGACCTCGACGAGGTGGATTTGCTAAGCGCCGGCGGCATCATGGGGTCAAGACTCCTTGAACATCTGGGGTTCAAGTTCACTGTCGTTTATGACCCGAAGGAGCCGACTAGCTCGGAAGACACCAAAGCTGTCAGCAGGGTCTTCCTCGAAGCGAAGGTCGACTTGATAGTATTCAGCGGAGGGGACGGAACGGCCCGTGACGTTCTGGATATCGTGGGTGAAGACATTCCAGTTCTGGGCGTTCCAGCAGGCGTAAAAATGCATTCTGCAGTGTTCGCGATGAAGCCCGTCTCTGCGGCCAATCTCATTGCCCGATTCATTCGAGGCGAGATCTCGACGAAGCGAGCAGAGGTCATGGACATTGACGAAGAAACCTATCGAGAGGGGAGGATTTCGTCCCGGCTATATGGGTACCTGAGAATACCATATGAGGCATCGTTAGTTCAGCCTATCAAGGGAGATTACGAAGGGCCATCAGTCGAGCAGGAGAAGGAAGATATAGCCGATTATGTCGCAGAGGAAATGAGATCCGACGTACTCTACATACTCGGACCGGGGACGACCCTCCAGGCGGTGGCGGGGAAGTTAGGCCTGCCCAAGACGCTGCTCGGCGTGGATGTCATTGAATCTGGACGGCTGCTACTGAAGGACGCTGGCGAAATTGATATATTGAAACTCGTCGAAGAGAGTCCGAGCTCGGAGATCATCGTTACACCGATCGGCGCTCAAGGGTTCATTTTCGGCCGAGGGAACCAGCAGATCTCATCACGGGTCATCAGACGGGTCGGCCTGAAGAATATACTTGTGTTGGCATCCCCCACCAAGCTCGCTGAGACAAGGGTCCTGCGGGTGGATACTGGCGATGCCGATTTGGACCTGTTGCTCGTTGGCTACATCAAAGTGGTGGTGGGGAATCGGCGTGAGAGGGTCGTCAGGGTAGAATGAAGTTAGGGATTTTTTGCCGCCTCGGCGCCTAGCTCGAACGCCCTTAAGTTCATCTCGCGATGCCTGGCCGGAAGAATATCGACGAGCGTGGCCAACAGATACTCCTTGCTTAGCGGGAGAAAGCCTGCCTCTGCCGCTGCACCCAATAGCACAGAGTTGCCTGCCATGGAGCTTCCTGCTATCTTCGCTAGCGCCGTTGCATCGAAAGCTAGCACATTCAATCCAGACTTTCGAACGCTCCCGATCAGGTCAGAGATAGATGGGTATTCACCTCCACCAGACGTGACCGACATCGGCACGACCGGCGAGATATCGCTGATTATCTTCGTCGCCGCTTTGGCGAACGACAGGGAGCGGTACATCTCCACCGGCTCGAACGCAATGATCAGGTCCGCCCCTCCCAGCGGTATGAGTGGGCTGAGCACATCGTCACCGAACCGGACGATGGCCGAGACGGAGCCACCGCGCTGAGCCATCCCATGAACCTCTGACATCACTACTTGATGCCCTTGACGGAGGGCGCATTCCCCGATTACTCGTGCCGCCAGGAGGACACCTTGCCCTCCAACGCCAACCAGCAGGGCATTGCACTTCATTGGATCACCCCGATGGCTTGCTTGGGACAAACCTGGGCACAGCAGCCACATCCAGAACAGGCTTCGGCCAATATCTGGACCTTCTTGCCATCGAGTGCGAGAGCCGGACATGTGAACTGCCCGATGCAGGTCCTGCATCCCGTGCATTTCTCGGTAAGGACCTGGAACGCCAATGGCTTGCCCGACCCCTTCTTCCTTTTCGCCAGAGGGCAAACGTGCCTGGAGATGATAACTGAAAGCGAGTCCGATTCCAATACTCGCGAGAACACTGCCGTCGTTGCCTTGATGTCATATGGATCAACGGTATGCACGTCCTCCACTCCGCATCCCCTGACTACAGCCTCGATGTCGATGCACTTGCAGGCGATCTCTTGGGACCGACCGGTCCCTGGGGTCGGTTGGTGCCCTGTCATCGCCGTCGTCCCGTTGTCCAATACAACCAGGAGGAAACGATGGTCGTTGAAGACCGCATTCACTATGCCAGGGATCCCAGAATGGAACAGTGTCGAATCGCCAATAAATGCGACGACCTTATCGTCGATCGATTGTGAGAATCCGGATGCCGCACCGACACTCGAACCCATGCAAAGAAGATAATCGGCCATGCTCATCGGAGGGTTTACTCCGAGGGTGTAGCAACCGATATCGGTACTGAAGACCGCTTTCCGTTTGCCGAGGGCCTTTCGTAGGGCGTAGAAAGTGGCGCGATGGGGGCATCCGGCGCACAGAACCGGAGGGCGAGGCGGAAGCTTGGCCTCTTCGACAATAACCGACTTCTCAGGCAGGTCTGTCTCGACCACTCCCTTTAGCCCACGGAGAGTGTCCGGAGAATACTCAAATGCGAATGGAAGATGCCCTGATAATTTTCCGATTACCTTCAACTTGGGATTTACGGCTTTAGCAAGTCGAATAATATCCTGCTCCAAAAGGGGACTCAATTCCTCCGCAACTATCACGGTCTCAAGCCCGGAGATGAACCGCTCGATCATCCGCTCTGGAAGCGGATAGCTGAACCCTAACTTCAACACTTTTACTCCGTTCAAGTGCTCCCGAACGTAGGTATAAGCTACGCCAGATGCCACCACGCCCACCTTGCCTTCGCCGATGACGAAGTTCAATGGGCTTTCCTCCGCCATCGCAGTAGTCGCCTTCATCCGATCGAGTTGTTGCAGGCGCTCTCTCCGGGCATTGGCCGGCACCAGGACGAAGCGCGATGGGTTCTTTTCGAAGCTGCCCTTTGACTTGGCCGTTCTTACCTCTCCGACGCTGACAACCCCGCGGGCATGGTTCACCCTGGTGGAGGTCCGAACCACGACAGGCACTTCTAGCTTCTCTGACAGCTCGTAAGCTTGGATCACCATGGAGTGAGCTTCTGCCGGGGTCGATGGTTCGAATATCGGAAGCAATGCCAACCGAGCATAGTATCTTGAATCCTGTTCGTTCTGGCTGCTATGCAATGAGGGATCATCCGCCGTTAGGACGACCATCCCTGCCTTCACACCGTTATATCCTAGGCTGACGAAGGGGTCACTAGCCACATTGAGGCCGACATGCTTGAAGAAGACCAGAGAGCGGAGACCGGAGACCGCAGCTGCCGCGGCGACCTCTAGAGCGACCTTTTCATTGGTGGAGATCTCGAAATAAAGCCCAGTCTCTTGCTTTCGAGCCTCCAGAACTGCTCCGATCTCAGACGAAGGCGTTCCCGGATACGTGGAGGCGACCGACACTCCAGCTTCCAGACAAGCCTGAGCGATCGCTTCGTTCCCTAACATCAAACGTTTCTCTTCTCGGGCAGATTCGGCTTGGATAATATCCCCCCATGCAGCATGTCATCACCTTGCGGAGTCCTAACGCCACTGTTCGAAAGCACTTCCTCGAACCAGAACGACTTGCACTCAGCATGTGGATGAACTTAGGTTCCCTGATGATTTTAGACCTCTTAATCTTGGCGACCTCATACCCTGGATTCATTTGGGCGATAAGCCAATTGAAACAATCATTTCTTCACCATCAGATTCGCTCCTAATATGGAAAAGGCATAAGGGCGAAGCTCCTATAGGTGGCCGATGACCTTTCATTATCTGATATTCCAGGCGTTCTGTCAAGCAACAGAGGACGAAAAAAAGGTCATTTCGTCAATCGAATTCGTTTCAGGATCCGGAGATATTTCGGTTATCAAAACTCAAGGGTTTCATGGCAACCCGATATTGATCCTCGAAGCGGAAATCAAATCTAAGAAGCGGATCGACTCGGTCTTCCAGAGCTTAGGTCATCAGCAACTTGGGGAATTGCGTGATTCTTTGGAATCAAGGCTGGATGACGATAGCAACTTCTTCTTCCGACTCGATAAGCAGGCTGCTTTCGAGGGGAAGGTGATTCTGACGTCTCAGGATGACGTTATCGCGGTCAAGGGTAAAGTGAAGGCCTATCCCAATAATCGAGACAATGCAAGGATGGTCATTATCGATTATTTCAATGGGCTCCTATCGAGCTAATGCCATATATGATGGTCGTAATCTTCCTTCCAAGGATTTTGGACCTAATCGATTGAATGATCGTTTTCTCCCACTTCAAGAATGAATGCAATTTCGAGGCGTCAAGTTTTAATTGGACCAGAGGATATCAGCCGCTTAGGCAGGGGTAGCCAAGCTTGGCCAAAGGCGCTAGATTGAGGGTCTAGTCCCTAGCGGTCCGTGCGTTCAAATCGCACCCCCTGCACCATCATGCATAGCCAGGCAGGAAATTAAATTTCTTATACGGTGGCAAATTCTCCCCTGGACGTCTGGCTACCTCGGACTGGTCTTCGGGTTTTTGCTCTTCTTTTGACCCGTTGCCCCACACTCTCCGAGCTTCATTGATAGCCGACTCCTCTGTCATCCGACAGTAAAATTTCTCCGTGATCGACGTACTTGAGTGCCCTAGCATTCTAGATACCGCTTCTATCGGCACCTTCTTGTCGACGGCTGTTTGACCGAAGGTCCGCCTGCACGCCCTGAGATCGAACACCACTCCCGTGTCCTTGGTGACGACCTGCCGCAGCGTGGTAAGTCCATTGGACGAGAGATAGCCGTCCCCGCCCCTCTGAACTTCCCTTATGGCAGGGAAGAGCGCCTCGACCGTCGGGGATCGATTGCCCAGAAGCACATCGTTCCTAGCCTTCAGGTACCTCTTCAGGAACGGGATGCCATCCGGGTGGATCGCAGTCGTCCGCGGTAGCCCGTAACTCCCTTCGCCTTTCACATGTTCTGTGAACAGGGTGCCGGACTTCAGGTCGATCTCGCATGCCCTGGCCAAGCGCAACTCCTTGTTCCTGAGTCCCGTGCAGATGGCAGTGACCACGAGACCGTACGCTTCCATCTTCCTCCAGTCGGAGCTCGGAACTCTTTCCGCCGCTGCTATGATTGTCGCCCTGTTTGCGCTGTTTATAGGCGGAATCCTGCTGAAGCTGCGCTTCGGAAAATGCTGGGGGTACTTCATCTTCGCCTTGTCCATCGCCTTATTCCCGACGAAATTCAGCAGAGAGGTCAAGGTATCCACGTTATGACAGAGTCCCGAATCCTTGACGCCCCTTGCCCTCAGCAATTTCAGGTATGACAGGATGTCCTTCTCCCTGATCTTCCACGGGTTGTTGTCGCTGATGACTCCCGTTTTCACCAAAGTGATGAAGTCCTTGTTCATTCTTCTCAGCCGTCTGTCTATCTCTTTCTGCGTACTATCGGCCAGAACGCCTTCCATCGTCCTCAGATAGCTCCGAACCGCGTTCATGAAGGGGAACTTGCCCATGCTTCTGGCCCCCTCTTCGATCGGTTGAGGTTTCGGTGGTCGGCCCCGACCTTTCGCCACGGAGAACCTACCGTCCGCTGCTCGCGGAGCATAGTTCTCGGATCGAGAATGGCCCTGTCCAGTATTTACCGATTCGCTAGATTCCTTGGAATTGATTGAGCCTCGGGCATATCGGCTTCTCTTGCTTGACTGGATTGCCGACCTGCTCTTCTCCTGCATTTGAACCCCGATTACGAACTATCCAGGACATCCAAACATTAAAAGCTCTGATTCACTATTCATAACAGAGCAAATGATAGACGAAATGCCTGAGCGTAGAGAACGTCGCCCACGTCGTTACATAACATCGGAATCACTGGCCTACCATCCGGTCGTCGAGCTGTTTGACAGGAAGGACGTACGGGAGATCTTGCGGAAGACGAGCCGCGATGGAATGAGCTTCAGCGAGATCCAGTATCTGCTGTGCGAAGAGCAGCCCGCGCCCAAGATACCTAAGTCTTGTCCGAAGGAAACGGATTGCACGGAATGCAGCATGATAGATCGCTGCCGCAAGGCAAGATTCGCCATGTGGTCCGACGTGAAAGGCAGAATTGGAAAAGAGGTCTATGCGCGAAGGTCGAACCTGGCCGACGATCTCCACAGAATATGCGAAGAGCGTTACCTGCAGCCTCCTGAAGACAGAGGGTTTTACATCAGGGGGGAGAGGAAGGGCAGCAAGGTCAGCGCATACGCGATCTCCTCCAGAAAATGGAAGTTGTTGGACGCAATGTCCAGGCAATTCCCTGGCGAAGTTCGAATCATGGATAGCCGATCCGTTATCGTCGGCGCGAAAGCGGGCGATGCCGTTAAGGTCCTAAAAAAGCTAGACGTTCATATCCAGGCGATCGAGGAGGGTCTGTTCATTCTTACGGTGAGGCAGGCCCTGAGGCAGGTATTAAAACGATTCGCAAAGGAAGTGGCGACCACTGATGACAAAGTTGACAAACTCAGGCTTCAGCGTTACCTGGTGGATCATATCGTCCTCAGACTCGCTTCCTGGGGTCTGGATGAACGTGAGTTCGATGCGGAACTGTCGCAGATCAGAGAGCACCCTCTCGAACTAACAGCGGATGAAAGACTTGTGGCTGAAGTGGAACTTAAAATTGAAGCAGAGTCGATCCGCGAACCGAAGAAGGAAGTCTCAAAGGCATATTGGCTTCAAGGCAATCAGGGTCCGCCTGGAAACATGTACATCAAATTGATGATGCAACCTTTGTTCAAGATCTCGAAAAAGGACATCGATGACCTGGTTGAAGGGCAGGTCGGCGATGACATGCGCATGCTATTCCAGAAGAGAGGAGCTTTCTTGACCGAGAAGGCGAAGGCATCCGCACTGGATGAAGATACCTGGCTGATAAAGGACGAAGAACACGAGTATGTTGCGGTCAGGGCCGGGGGGCGCTATCAGGTCTATCGGGCCAGGGACGATGTCGAAATGGATGTGAGGACGATTGTTAATGTCAAGATGATCCTTGATCGAGAGTGCAATTTTGCGAAAAGGTTCGAAGAAGTTGGGTTGGACCTCTCGCTGGATTTGAAGGAATGGACCCCGATGATCGTGATCGGCGTTGCGGACCGTCCAATTGGACGGGCTTAAGCGCTTCCACGCTGGTGATCAGATAAATGCCATCGGAGGCAATTATAACAAACAAATGGTTCTCTCTCGAACTTAGGCGATTCTCCTCTGCCTGATTGCATATCTCCCTCGATTTGGATTACCCTCGGGACAAAGGATATCATGCTCGATTGAAAGTTACCACGAAAAGCCTCTCCCTACGAGGAGAGATGCTGGAACCTGGTATGCGTATCGATCATCGCCATCAAGCGAGCAATTTTGGAGATGGGTAGTGATTCCTAAACCACCGGGTTTCATGATCCGGAGGTTTTCCTGAAGGTGACTATTGATCCGTACTTCTCTTTAGCAACAGGAGCCTTCGCCGTTTCCAACCTCGGAAAGGCTTGAGGACCGCTTCACTCCGCACTGCTGCCGCCATGGTTCACCACATATCGGAGGAGAACCGGGATGCCAAGGGAGCATATACAGGAGCTGAGGGAGATTCCAGACCGGAAGCGATCGACATCTACATCCACATCGGTCCAGAGGACCTGAGGATATCATATCTGGCGCACATGCCAAGATTGGGATTGATATGAGAAAATACTCATGTAAATGCCAAACCTCTAATGCGATGGAAGAAGGTGCCACCGTGCCCAAAGAGACCAGCTATCCAACCATCATTCCTTTGCTAAAGCAATTTCAGGCGGTCTTGGTGCACGAAAAGGGAAAGATGGTTGGCATAATCACGAACACTGATTTGATCGGACATAAGAAGAAGTCTGGGAAATAAGAGGGACCATTATGCAGGAAATGCGGGCCGAATATGTGAGTGAATACTTCATTTCTGGTTGTCCAGCCATTGTTCCAGTATTCTTACAAATTTAATCCTTGTTTCCTTACCAGGACTGAAATCGTTCTTCTCTCCGATCAATAGGTGGTATTCCTTTATCGTGGTTTGCGATTCATCGACAAATGCTTGGACCCTTTTTTCGAGTACTACCATCTTCTCTTCAACTTTGGAACCAACGGCTTTCATTTCTTTCGTTCTCTTTAGAATTTGAATGAAGAGAATTGAGTTGAGGGACATTTTCACTTTTTTGGTTTCTCCGTCATGCATGTAGTATTTCGCAAGACCAGTTGTAAGTAATTTTCCACAAACTTTAGCTGGTCCGATTCCACTTTCCTCTATTTCCACAACAATTGAAACGATTGGATCTCCTATCCTTTCATTTATAACCAGAACGTCAACATCACAGATTCGATTGATCGCTATCTTCCTTTCGGAGACAAACAATGGAACATGTTGACGAGCAAGATTCGTTGATGGTTCTGGGTCGATTGGCAGGCAAGCGCTGTCAACCAAAAGGCGGAATCCCTCTTTTTTAGAGGCAACTTCGATCAAAATGCCACCAATTTCCCTATGAAGTTCATGAGATTCTAATTCAGTTGATGGCATGTGAGCGATCATGGGAGATAGGTAATCTTATCGATTAATCTTCTCTTGTGCCATGCCTTATTCGAGGAAAAGCAAATGGGTGTGCGTGACCTGCGGGGAGATGATCTGAAATATGCTCGTATCTTTGCCCTCGTCAAGCGTTATAAGCTGTTCACGAGCATCGATTTGATTGAGCATCGAAAGAAATCTGATGGATATTATGGTAACTGGAATTTAGAGATGTCACTCACCACGTTTAATATATCGAGTTTGTCATACGATTAAGTTGGGATGCCAGTGATATCGACAAATGCCTGCATGGAATCCAAACTTGACCTGCAGGAACAGACTGGCTCTCCTGAAATTCCTGCAATGGGTTATGATCAGGGATTAATTGAGATTTGTAATGCTTGGGATCATTGGCCTGCAGTGAATGAGGCAACTATTCCGATGTTGGCTGAGCATCCATGCTATGATCGAACTTGGGGCTTTGAGAAGGAAGATCGTCGTTGGAAGGAATCACTCGCTCTCGCGATAGAAAAGGGCAGAAAGAAAATACCAATAAGAGGGCGAGACAGGAAAAAGATCATCACCGCCATCGATGATGTCTCATATCGCGCATATCATGTGGCAAGGGTGGTTCAGACCCATTTCGAAAATCCTACTCATGGCAATTACGAAGACCCCTTTCTCGAGACAATGTTTATCATGTTGACCTGGAGAACCAGAATATCGGATGCGAGGAATATTCTTTGCGAAATGATGAATAACTTTCAGGGTCCGATTGTTATTCCAGAAGAAAGTTCATTACCCGTTCTACAAAGGATCATTGGGAAAACTGGGTTCATCAAGAAGAGACCTCAGATGCTAATCGGGCTTGTTGAGCATTTCGTGGAACGGTTTCCCGATGGAAATGCAAGCATCATGGCAAAATGGGATGATGATGAAATAATAGATTTTCTAACTTCGATACCAGGCATTGGAAAGAAGTCTGCCCTTTGCGTTATGATGTACTCCCTCGGGCGTCCAAGGTTCCCGATCGATTCACATGTTGGGCGAGTTCTCAAACGGACCCAAATGCTGCGTGAACTCGTTGAAATAGAGAATGACGACAATCACAAGGAATTGCAGGCAAAGGCTGAGTTCGCAATTCCCCCAAGTGTGAGAAGAGCCCTTCATGCTGGCCTAGTTTCATTGGGCCAGACATTCTGCAAGCCCGGAAGACCTTCATGCGGCAAATGTCCGATCAGGTCGATTTGCTTATACTTTGCCTCGCGAAGTAGGGAAGATGCCAAACGTTCGAAATTCAATCACATCGATCTTTTTTGTGGGGCTGGAGGTTTCTCGGCTGGATTCTCCAAGGAGGGATTCAGGACTGTGCTGGCAGTCGATAATGATCCAGTTGCCTGCGAAACGTTCAGAATCAACCATCCAGAAATGCCACACGGAAACATCCAATGTGAAGATCTGTCACACAGGCAGACCAAGACCATTATCTCCATGTGTCGAGAATGGAGAGAACATCTTCGGCAAGGACAGGTTGATGTCCTCACGGCTGGAATTCCCTGTCAGGGCTTCAGCAAAGCAGGCTACCGATCACGCCCGGGAATCAAATACGATATGCTGAATGATCCAAGAAATCATCTCTACAAAAGAGTGCTTCTCTGGATCAGGGATCTTCAACCCAAATATGTGGTTATAGAGAACGTGCCGGAAATCAGGTCTGCAGGGAATGGCAAGATTCGTATTATCAATGCATTATGCAGAGCCATTAGAAAACTGGGTTATGACGTCGACTATGGAATAGTAAATGCGTTTGATCATGGAACCCCCCAAGTCCGTTATCGCATGATACTTATCGGCTCCCACCCTTCGGTTTTGAAGGTGAAGATTGCCCAGCTTCAGGAATATACCAGAAAGGGATCAACGCTTGGAGCTGCAATTGGAGATCTGCCTTCAGTGAATGTAGGTGAAGGAGCCTGGTATCACAAGCATGGGGAACGTATCCTAACCAGCCACGTTCCAAGGTTCAATAACATGGAAGACCTGACGATCTTCGCAAGTCTGAGACCAGGAGAGCATTACGAGGATTTTATCAAACGAAGAAAGGATATCATGGATGAGAGAAGAAGAAGTGGAAAATATGCCATTTATGGCACAAGGAGCTTTGCCGACAAATACTGCCGCCTCGAGCCCAATAAACCATCGAGGACCATAGTTGCCCATCTGAATAAGGATGGAAACGGCTACATCCACCCCTTCGAAACACGATCCATTACTCCAAGGGAAGCCATGCGTATTCAGGGATTTGCGGACGACTATGTCTTCTGCGGAAGCGCCACGTCACAATATACGCAGCTAGGGAATGCAATCCCGCCACCACTTGCAAGAGACATAGCCCGTATGCTAGCTGAGAGTATTCAATTCTCGAAAAACCTAAAATGAACCATTCTTTTTTTATATAGGTCAATGCAATAATAATGGGAATCGAATTGTCTTTAATATTCCATAGCCATATACTTCCAAAATCCGAGAAAATTACTTTCTCAGATACTATGATGAAATCATTCACGCGTCGTATGGAAAGGTAATATATGGCAGGTTATGAAGAGTTGCCTCCCAAGGCTGATGCGATGATCGCATCCTTGCGTGCCATCGGTTACGATCTATCAATGGCGATAGCCGATGTCATCGATAACAGTATCTTTGCGCGAGCTAGGAACGTGTGGATCGATTTTGATTGGGATGACAGCGAACCCTGGATACGAATAAAGGATGACGGCCTCGGCATGACCGAGAATGAGCTGCGAGAGGCAATGCGCCTAGGAAGCAAAGGACCAGGTGAATTGAGGGATCCAAGCGACCTTGGGCGATTTGGTCTCGGTCTTAAGACCGCATCATTCTCTCAATGCAGGGTTTTTACAGTGAGGACAAAGGTCAAAAATGGTTTTACCTCAACAAGATGCTGGGATCTGGATGTGATCAATAGATCGAAAAGATGGCAACTCAGTCTAGCCCCGCCTGACGGGGCCGAGACCCGCCTTGATGTTCTGGGTGATGTGGATAACGGAACCGTAGTCCTCTGGCAACATCTGGATCGTCTGATCGATGATATCCAAGACTCCGAGCTGGGAAAGACGGTCTTTTTCAATAAATTCACAGAGGTTGGCAAGTATTTAGAAATGATATTCCACAGGTATCTTAGTGGACTGCCAAGACTGAACATATTCATTGGAAGGGCGCCCTTGAAACCTTGGGATCCGTTTCAAACCTCGAATCCATTCNNTTCACCCAGGAGCTTTCCACCGAGAAATATGAAGATGGATCGGTAAGGATTGTTCCATATGTCTTGCCTCATGTTTCCAAGAGAACTGCCGTAGAAACAGCAATCGGGAGCGGTCCAAAGGGCTGGAATGCCCAACAAGGTTTCTATGTATATCGGAATAGACGGATGATTGTATCCGGAGGCTATCTGGATTTTGGCATTAAGCCTGAAGAGCACTATAAACTTGCTCGAATATTAGTCGATCTGAAGAACAACATGGATGACGAGTGGAGGATAGATGTCCGCAAGGCTGTTGTGATCCCTCCAGACAGGCTAAGGCCCGAATTGCTAAAGGTCGCCCGCGCAACCCGTGAGGAAGCAGTCAAGGTCTACCGGGCAAGGATTGTGAAAGCAGGAAGATCGAAATTGAAGAACACCCAGGAGATTTGGATAAAGCGTCGGAAGGGAGAGAAGATAATATACGAAATAAACAGAGAAAATGAAGCATTAAAGCGGATACTGGACGAATTGAATCCATCAGACGTCTGGATAGCTAAATTATTCGGTGCCATTGAACGAACTGTGCCTCATAGAGAGATAGTCATTGATTCAGCAGAAAACGAAGACTGCCACGTTGACCTTCCAATGGATGTTTATGTGCCTGATAGGAATCTAATCAGTCTATGTGTTGAATTCTACCGCATACGCAGGTCTCAAGGGCGAGGCCATGAAGAGGCAGTCGGAATCGTGTTGAGTATCGAACCGTTTAACACACATCCAGCATTCAGAGCTGCTTTGGACAAGGCGGGGGAGGACATGACCGATGAATGCGATAGATGAACGGATAATCGCAATGTCTCATGGCTATTTTAGTAATAGGAACGTGACTCACAAGGCGATCAGGGAATTCATAGAGTTAATGAAGAAGACATTCGACAAGGATGACCTAGATGAAGCAATGCTATTCAGAAGGCTGGAATCAATCCATTCGGTCAATATTGGAACAGCTGACACACTGGATGATACGATAGATCATGAGGAATGGTATAACCCTTCAACAGGGGAGGGTCTCACCAGGAAAATCGACTGGCATTTCTGGGCGCACTATAGCGATTATCTTACAATTTCCAAAGGCTGGCCGAGGAATATTGTTCTAAGTCTTGACGACCTGTCGAATCAGATACTCACAAGGCTTGAAGATCCATTGAGGTCAGGACCCTGGGACCGTCGAGGCATGGTCATGGGATCTGTGCAATCAGGCAAGACCGCCAACTACACGGCATTGATCTCAAAAGCTGCAGATGCTGGATATAAGTTGTTCGTAGTCCTCGCGGGTGTACATGACAGCCTACGGAGTCAGACCCAAATGAGACTGAATGAGGAATTTCTGGGATACGATTTAGAGAGAGTTCAGAAGTTAACGGGTATCGAGAAGAAGATCGGAGTCCGCCAGATGTTTCCCGAGCACGGAACTGTCTACACCCTCACTAGCAGCAGTCAGAAAGGTGATTTCAGTAAGCCAGTTGCTTCGCAAAGTGGCATCTTCCCAAGCAAGGACAGTCCACCAATCATTCTTGTGATCAAGAAGAATGTCAGCATTCTCCGAAATCTGAACTCATGGATCTCATCTATCATCGGCCAGACGGATCAGCAGGGTCACAAAATCATCAAAGATATCCCGCTTCTTGTCATCGATGACGAATGCGATTATGCTTCTGTTAACACTAAAAGGACGCCAGAAAGAGATGAGAATGGCAATATCGATGAAGACTGGGACCCCACTGCCATAAATCGACATATCCGCGAACTATTGGAGCTCTTCGATAAATGTTCGTATGTTGGCTACACTGCAACGCCTTATGCCAATATCTTCATCAACATCGATAGCCCACATCCACGCTATGGAGAGGATCTGTTCCCACGAAGTTTCATTATAAGTCTTCCACAGCCCAGCAATTATCTCGGGCCAGAGCGGGTCTTTGGAATAGCTGGAGATGCCCTTCATAGCACTACTGCGATCGAACCACTGCCCCTCATAAGGTTAGTCAATGATCAAACCCTCCATCTTCCGGAGGGACATAATAAGGAACTCGTTATCGATGATTTGCCAGAGAGTTTGAAGAGATCAATAAAGTTCTTCTTATTAAGCTGCGCAGCCAGGCGCTTGAGATCTAACAGCGTGCCGCATAATTCGATGCTCATTCATGTAACGAGATATACAGCAGTTCAACAGCAGATCAAGGTCCTTGTTGAGAGCGAGTTGAAGGGATGCGTATCGAGGATAATGAGTCGAGACTCATTGACAGATTTCAAAGAAATTTGGGAGGATGATTTCACTCCCACTTCTGGCAAAATGGTCGATCTCGGATTCAAAGACGCAGAATGCCATAAATGGGAGGATATCGAAGCGAGCCTGGGAATCATAGCGAGAACTGTTCAGGTAAGGATGATCAATGGAACTGTTAGAGATATCTTGGAATACAAGGAAGCAGAAATTGCGGCAAATAATAGGAAACAAGCTGGAGAAAATGTCCCATGGGAAGACCGAGGACTGAGTGTAATTGCGATAGGCGGCGATAAGCTCTCCAGAGGACTCACATTAGAAGGTCTCACCATAAGCTACTACCTGCGCGCATCAACACTGTATGATACCCTAATGCAAATGGGAAGATGGTTCGGATATAAAGATGGATACACAGACCTCTGCAGAATCTTCACGACAGAGGAACTCGTATCATGGTATCAACATATTGCGGTTGCGACCAAGGAACTTCGGGAAGACATACTCTACATGTCAGCTTTGAAACTGACACCCAAGGAATTCGGCTTAAGAATAAGGGGTCATCCCGGTAGACTTCTCGTCACATCACTCGGGAAATCCAGGAATAAAGAGATGATTTTGCTGTCATACTCAGGTCGCATTCCTGAGACAGTGGTTTTCGATCCTAAGCATCTGCGGAATAACATGAGAGCACTGGAAGGAATGTTGAAGGAGATCGGTCGGAAACCCGACACGACTGACAAGGAGAGATTTCGCTGGATTGGAGTTCCATCTGGCACAATCCTAAACTTCCTCAGCAGATACAAGACCCATGATATCGCAAAGACCGTCGATCCAATTGTCATTGCAAAATATATCGAAACGCAGAATGCGCGGAATGAGTTAATCGACTGGAATGTTATTATTGTATCAAATCCAAAGAGTCAGGGAACGAGCACAATCGCCATTGGAGAATGCGAAATCCAATGTGTGCTAAGAACGCCTCTCACCATCAGTAATGACAAAATATCAATCCGAAGGCTTGTCAGCCCTTCAGATGAGATCCTAGATCTATCAGAAGATGAAAGGCGGATAGCTAGGGAATATGATAGAAATGTACTGCGAAAGACCACCTCAGACAATGACTTACCCTCCGGAACTGCCATAAGAATCGTAAGGCCCAAAGAGAGGGGTCTCCTCCTGATCTATTTCCCGGAAGGGAAAGATCCAGAAACAGAACAAAGCTACGGTGGCAAAGACCAAGAAGTCGTCGGTTTCGCCATCAGCTTTCCTAGAAGTGATACCGCCGTTCCAATCGAGTACTGGGCAAACTCCGTTTACCAGAAAGAAGAAGACCATTACATATGAGGTTCAACAATGCAATATGATCTCGACGCCATTTGGGATGATCTCGAAACTCAATATTCCGGTGGAGAAGGAATCTACAGAAGGATGGACCTCGAGCGAGAGATGGGGATTCGAATTGCAATCCTCAATCCGGGGCATACACGGGCGATTCTAATAGAAACAATGCCCGAAGACGAGAAGGAGTTAATGCTACCTGGGTGGCGGGGTATGGGATGCAGGGCGTTCCCATTTGATGGTCCAGAGAAAGGCAAAAAGAATGTTTGTTTGTACGTGGAAGGCCCAGACCATCGACCAGTTTTCACCGCTCTATGTCTGGATATTATCAGGACATTGGAATCGTCGAATCATACGTCAAGAATTGCAGATCTGCAATTCTGTTTCTCCCGGTGGTCGAAGTTTTTCGAGAGATATGGAATCGAGGGCTTGTCCCAAGAAAGACAAAGAGGTCTATTTGGAGAGCTGATATTATTGGAACTCCTTCTTAAAAAAGGGTTAGATGCAGTCAGTGCCATCTCCTCTTGGAAGGGATGCAGCGGAGGTCGTCATGACTTCGTTCATAAGGATATTGGTATCGAGGTAAAAACGACCCTGTCAAAAGAACCAAGAAAAATCCTTGTTAGCAGTGAGAGGCAACTCGATGATGCTGGACTGGAATCGTTGACCCTCTTCATCTTGACACTTATTCAGGCTGACGAAAAGGGAACCTCCCTTCCAAGTCTGGTCAATACCATAAGGAGGGAAATAGAACCACACAGCAATGCGACCTTCCTTTTTGAAACCGATCTAATCGAAGCGGGTTATACCGATTCAGATGCCGCTAAATACTCTAGTGGTTACCTCATCAAGAAGTCAGAGGCATTTCGAGTCAAGGAGGGTTTTCCAAGAATAATTTCCATGGCTCCTGGCGTTGGTGATGTGGTCTATTCCGTGTCGGTTTCTGCATGCAACTCATATGAAATGGAAATGGATTTGATGCTTGAAGAGTTCACAGGTCGGAAGAAAGATGGTTAGTTTCGAAGAGGCATCCAGGCAGTTCCATTCTGAACTCAGCTCTCGCTCTGTCGTTATGAGTCTGCTAAAGGAGCATCAATTCATAGAGGATATCGGGGCGATCCTGGTGGAAGCGGGGGAGATAGACGATTGCATCAGGTGTTCGTATCAGGCAAGGGGCCTCAAGGTGGACGGATATTACTATGATTCTGAATTTGGGCACCTGTATCTCGTCGTCGCCCTCTGGAAAGATGAAGCAGAAGAGTCAAAAGCTAGGGTTACGAAAACCGAGATTGAAGATACTTTTCATCGCTGCATCAACTTCTTTCAGAAGAGCCGGCAAACTCTATTCGAAAAAATCGAAATAGCAAATGAAGCTCATGATCTAGCAAGCCTGATCCACGATTGTCGAGAAGAGATACTGAATGTGACCATGATCATGATTACGGACGGATTGACGGATAAACGGCCTGCCGAGTTCGAAACCGTGGACGGCTTCGAAATAAAGAAGTTGATCTGGGACATGGATCGGATACTCAACTTTATCGAGACGGGAGAGAAGGAAGAGATTGAGATAATTTTTGGAGAAGAAGCCAAAATTCCATGTCTCCTCCAGCAGAGTCAGAATGGTGTCTATACCTCATATCTTGCTTTCGTACCTGGTGATCGCTTGGCTGATCTCTATTCAAATTGGGGTACTAGATTATTAGAGATGAATGTCAGGGTCTTCCTATCTGCTAGGGGCAAGGTGAACAAGGGAATAAGGGAGACGATCATTAACGAACCGGGAATGTTCTGCGCTTTTAATAATGGCATAACAGTTTATGCCAGAGAGGTGGATTTCAAGTCGCGGGATGGTTTTGATGGGTATCTCTATGGAGCTAAGGATTTCCAAATCGTGAACGGAGGCCAGACCATCGCCTCACTGCATCATGCGAAGAGACGGCAGAAAGCTGATCTTTCAAAGATAAGCGTTCCAATGAAGCTCATCACTCTGAGTCGAGATGAAGACATCGAAACGCTGGTTCCCCGGATAAGCGAATATTCAAACACCCAGAACAAGGTTTCAATGTCGGATCTCGCGGCCAATGAGAAACCCCATCCTGAAATGCATGAGCTCTCGAAGAGGGTGCAAGCACCGGATCCCACGGGGGGTTCCCGAATAACCTACTGGTTCTATGAGAAATCTAGAGGCAGCTACGAGGAGACACGGCGTCTTGAGGCCAGGACCCCAGGGCAGGAGAAGGCTTTCGACGCCCTTTATCCCAAAAGCCAGAGATTCGATAAGGGGTTGTTCGGAAAAGTCTGGAACACGTTCCTCAGGAAACCGTATTATGTCTCGCTCGGTGCTCAAAAGAACTTCGCAGAATTCAACATATGGCTCAAAGAACAGGAACTCGATCTCGAACCCTTCTTCAAACAGACCGTGGCATTGCTTATTCTGTGGAGGGACACCGAAAGAATCGTACGCCAGCAGGGATTCGACGGTTACAGGCATAATATTGTAACATACACTCTGGCATGGCTCTTCTCTCTGACACAGTCCCAAATAGACCTAGAGAAGATCTGGCAAGAACAAAAATCTGGAGACGGAATCCTGCTTGCGGTAGAGAATATGTGCAGGATCGTAAACGAGCATATCAGAGCAACCAGCCAGAACGTCACGGAATGGTGCAAGAAAGAGGAATGTTGGAAGTTACTCCTCGAAAAGGAATACGATCTCCCAGTTGCAATTGACTCCTCCTTATTGAAAAAAGGAAAACCAAAGGGCGGTTACGATCCAAGAACCAAGGACGAGCGTGAAGCCGTTGAATTCTGCAAGAAGATATCTGAAAAGGCATGGTATGAATTAGCTGGGTGGTTGAAGCAGCATCAATTCCTCACTCCCAAGGCAAGGAGTCAGTGCTTCAATATGGGTAGATCTATCCAGAGAAAGCTCGAGCCTTCGAAGCCATTATCGATTGCCTGCAAGAAGGTGTGGGAGGAGGCCGAGCTGAGAGGATGGGAATGGGTCGAGACAATTGGTGTTGAGTCCAAGTCCTAGCGATTCATTCAACAACCGAAGCTGGGTCATTCGATGAATGAGGAAGGAGAAATTAGGCTTATTTCTTCTTCATTATTCTCATCCAACCTTCCTTTGTACCGTAGATTGCCAACCCCTTTTTATCCATGATACTGAAGAAGGAATCCCAGTCAATCGGTTTGACCCTCTCTGTTCCATCCTTTGCTACCAACCTTATACTGTCCTGTGTTTGAGAAACCAGGCCAGGTTCCAAACCCTTCTTCGTAGCCCATTCTCTAGCTTCTTTGACGCTATATTTATGCAGATCCTTTCCCACTGTCATTTATCGCACCTCAGATGACGAAACAAGATATCTTTTGATAGAATATTAATCTAGCACCCAAGACTAGGTCTGAAACTCTGTTCAGGGTCCTAACAATGCCTGAATGCAATCTAAATATTCTAATTAATGATGTGGTTTCATGGTTGATTATCAATTCTTCCCGAAGTCGTTGGGGATGCCAGAGCATTTAAAGGAATTGGCACATTT
>PNBI01000128.1 GCA_003135935.1 Methanomassiliicoccaceae archaeon | reverse complement strand
TAGGATGTCAACAATGAAATAGGAAAATTGCTGTTGCCCATCTCGTTGAATAAATATCAATTAATCGGAACCAGAAGATAGCCAACTCGGGGAGATTTGGGAAAGATTCCAAGAACGGAGGAGAGACTATTTCTGATTCAGCTCTAACGGAAGAAAAGGATTTGAAGAACAGCGAGCCAAAGGAATCGAAACTTGGCCTATCTAGAGAAGAGAAGCTCAAGGCTTTACTAATCTATACTATTTTGGCGGTTGCAAGCTCGATATCGTTTATTCTGGCATTCTTTATGGGGCAGATATTCATCGCCTTAGGTGGATTGGGAATCGTTGCCTTCGTGCTTGGTCTACGCCACGGCGTAGACGCCGATCACATTGCCGCTATAGACAACACTACTCGTAAGTTGATGCAGGAAGGTAAACGCCCGCTGACCGTCGGAATGTGGTTCTCTCTCGGACACTCAGCGATAGTGTTTGTTATGGTCATTGCCTTAGTATTTGCGGCAAAGGCCATAGTAGGAACGGCCGTTCAGGGCCTAACCGGCGCTTTCAGCACGGTGATCTCGGGGGCATTCCTATTCATCATCGGATTCATCAACCTGATCATAGTAATGGATATCTACAGAATATTCAAGGGCCTGAGGGAGGGCAAGATCAGCAGATCCGAACTTGATTGCGAACTGAACAAGAAGGGGTTCATGAATGCTCATTTCGGGAAGCTTTTCAAAATAGTGCAGAAGCCGCACCAAATGTTCGTCGTCGGGTTCCTATTCGGTCTGGGCTTTGATACAGCGACAGAGGTTCTGCTCATTGGCATAAGTGTTGGGGCCGGCGTCGCGTCTGATGTACCGTTATGGGCCATTCTAACCCTTCCGCTCAGTTTTGCGTGTGGTATGATAATTACCGATACGACGGACGGCATATCGATGCGGCTGGCCTATGGCTGGGCATTCCAGCATCCGATTCGCAAGGTGTACTATAATCTCACCATAACCATAATGTCTGTCATGGTTGCCTTCGTCATCGGAGGCATTGAGCTATCCCAGGTTCTTGCCCAAGAGTTCAACTGGACAACTGGCTTTTGGGGTTGGTTGGGAGGTCTGGACTTCGAGACCTTGGGCTTTGGGATCGTGGTCCTCTTCCTGGCCTCTTGGCTGACGTCCATGGCGTTTTACCGCTATAAGGGGTATGAGAAGGACTTTGACGGAAAATCCCGCAGGGATATTAATGATTGCCCTCCACCAAATGGGGGCCACAGTTAGCTATAGGGTTAATTCCCTTCTTTCAAGCCCGAACCTCACCGCATCCTGAAAAAATGAGAAAAAGGGAAAGCATTTTGATCGTCCTCCAATGCTCACATCGAGCACGATCTGCCCGATTTAGGGCATTTCCGACCAATAGCCAATCATTCTTGTATAGTGTAATCTTACAGAACGTAATAAACGAGATAGACCACCTCGCCCGAAATGAATGCAATGAGCCATAGCACGTAAAGCGGCAGTGCGAGCCTTCTATGCCAGATATTCGGTGTCTTGCGCCTCCATTGCAGGATCCCCGTTCCCAGGATGATAAGTTCCATCGCGATCACGATGACCGCGATCACACCGTGAATGGCGAAATACGTTACCATGCCAGGCGAGATGCTTAGAACACCTCCTTCGACTGCGCCTCCAATCGTCCTGTATACCATGTAGAAGATCGAGAAGGTCAGGTCCAGCAAGATGCCAATACTCCCAGTGAGCTTGTGGAATCCCAATTTCCCCCTACCGCTGAAGTAAGCGTGAGTGAAAAGGAAGGCAACCGGAATTAGGCCCACGGCGATCAAAGTGCTGATGAAAGGAGCTTCGACCATCTGGATGCGTTAGGCCATCCACGGATGAAAAAGATTCGCATGAGAACCGCGAAAACCAGGATATAGGTCTAACGCTAATGGAGCCTTGAAATCACTATCTCCATAACAGATGATTATTATGCCAGAGGTTGTTAACGGTCACCGCAGGTTTCTATGTTCTTTTTTTATAATTATTCGCCTTTTCACTCTGATCGTTCGTGTCCAGACTTCACATTAGAAGCGTTCCCAACCTGAATGCTATTCCCCCGATGAGGATGGCTAAGCCGATTTCTGCTGCCGCGATCGTGACCGCGTTCTTCCATCCGTACTCCTTTACCAGGGTGATTATCACCGCTATGCAGGGAATGTAGATCATGCTCACCAGCGCCAGGACGATAAGCTGTAGTGGGGTCATGACCAACGCGAAGTTGGTGGTCTGGAAGATGACCGCCAGCATCAGTATGGTCAATTCCTTCCGGACGACCCCGAAGATGAGGAGGATGCCGGCCACCGCCGGCAGGCCCAGCCACCACACGGTTATGAAATTCAGGGCAGCGTTTATGGGGTCTAGCACCCCGAATGAGTAGAGAGCCTGCAGCGCCGCGCTCCCGATGATGTAAGCCGGGAAGACGACCCACAGCAGGGACTTGGTGCGCGCCCAGGTCTGCTTCACCACCACTCGCAGAGAGGGCATATGATACTTTGACATCTCCATGATGAGGCCGGCCGATTCCCCAGGAATGACCTTATATGCGATCCTGCCCACCACCAGGATCAGGATGATGTCGAAGGCATAGAGGGCCAGGGCCCACCAGATGTTGACGAACGCCGCCACCAGACCAAGGATGACCACCGTCCGGGCGGTGCAAGGGACCAGGGTCACCAGCACGGTGCTGATCAGCTTCTGCTTGCGCGTCTCCATTATCCGGCATGCGTGGCAAGCAGGCACGTTGCACCCGTACCCCAGGATGAGGGGGATGATCGCCTTCCCATGCAAGCCGATCTTGTGCATGCCCTTGTCCAGCATGAACGAGATCCTGGTGAGGTAACCGGAGTCCTCTATCACCGCTAGGATGAGATAGAATGGCAGCACGTACGGAATGATCAGCGTCACGCCGGCAATGAAGCCAGTGAAGGCCCCGTTCCACAGGATGCTCCATACCGGTCCCGAGACCGCCGGCTCATAGCGCTCGATGCCAGCCAGGAGATTCTGTATGATGGTTGAGATCTGAGAACCGAATAAGAAGGTCCAAATGAGAAGGCCGCCGATGACCGCCACTACCATCAGGTATCCCAGCACCGGATGCAGGGCGATCGAGTCCAATCGGTCGGAGAAGCTCTTCCCTTCGATCACCTCGCTTGGAGCGATTTGAGTCAAGACCTCGCTGGCGATGCGGTCGACCAGCTGGTAGCGCTCGGCGGTGATGACAACGCCGGAAGGTTCTCCGTGGATCTCCTCCAGCTCCTTTGCCAGCCCGTCCGCGACCGTAACAATGGAGGCTTCCTTCTTAACCACCAGTTCCGAGAATTCCTGGTCCCTTTCCAAGAGCTTGATCGCCACCCATCTCGCCGGGTACCCTGTCTTGAGATCGGCGAGCAATGGAAGGAGTTTGTCGATCCTCTCCTCGATCTCCTTTCCATACTTTGCCACGGGCGGTTTGGGCTTCTTGTCCGCCACTTCGAGTATCTTCTCGGTAAGCTCGGCTATCCCCTTCCCCTTGATGGCAATCATTGGGATCACGGGAAGTCCGATCCTCTGCTCCAGCTTCGCGAAATCGATGGTCATGCCCCGTTTCTGCAAGAGGTCCGTCTGGTTCAGGGCGATGACCATCGGAACGCCGAACTCCATCAGCTGGATGGTGAAGAATAGGTTCCGTTCCATCGCGTTGGCGTCGATGACGTTGATCACGGCGTCCGGCCTCTCCAACGCGATGAAGTCGCGAGAGACGAGCTCCTCCATGGAATAGGTGGAAAAGGAGTAGATGCCTGGTAAATCGACGATCTCGATCCTTCTGCCTTTGTGCTGCAGGAGGCCCACCGCCCTCTCCACGGTCTTCCCGGGCCAGTTACCAATGATTTGATCCACGCCCGTTAGCTGATTGAAGATCACGCTCTTGCCTACGTTGGCGTTCCCCGCCAGGGCGATTACGGTGTCAGCGTCCTTGATCACAACAGGTCTGGATATGTGTTCTGGGCAGGCCTCGCAACCCGCCATTCTATGCCTCCACTCTGGTTACAAAGATATTGTCGGCGATATCGCTGGCGATGGCTAACGTCGTCCTCCTCACGAGCAGCTCCACCGGTCCGCGCCTCGGCGCCTTCCGCACCAGCTTCACTCTAGTTTTCAGGGTGAGACCGAGATCGCAAAGCCGTTGGACGACCTTCTGGTCCCCGCGGATGAATGCTATCTCAGCCTCTCCATCAGGCGCCAGATCAGTCACCGGGATGATCCCCTTCTCACCCGATGCGCGTGTTGGCCTGGTAATGTCAAATTGTTCGCATTGTTCACAGCTCCCAACCGGCTTCTGGCAGGGGGAAATAAACTTGTCATGGGGAGAGCGCGCAGGGGCCTCAAGCCATCGACAGAGCGCGTCGGCGGTCTCGTCCGACATATAATGCTCCATCCGACACGCCTCGGCATGGACCTTGGTCGGGTCGATCTTGAGCGCGTCGGAAAGGAAGACCTCGAGCAGCCTATGCCTCCGTTTGAGCCTGGTTACGATCTCCATGCCTTCTTGGGTGAGCTTCGCCCCAGCGTACGGCTCATAATCGACCAGCTTCTTTCCTGCTAAACTCTGAATCGCTTCGCTGACGCTAGCAGGAGATACGTGAAGACTATTGGCAATCTCCGTGGTCTTGGCCGTTCCGTCCGCCCCGACCAAGTCGAAAATGGCCTCCAGATACTCTTCCATCTGTTCTCGTGACATTTAGCTCACGTATCGAAGTTAAGGGCGCCCTAATATTAAAATGTTAGGGTACCCTAAACATTTCATTGGAACAATTTTGAGAGGACCTTGTCCGCCATCACTTGATATGATTCTCATGAGAGTGAGAAAAGAATGAAGGATGTTCGTCAAGCTGGCTCTGCCTTATTGCTGTGTTCTGACAGGATTGAAAAAGAATAGTTTAAGGCTTTGTTGAGCTAGCCCTGCTTAATGTCGTAAGAATTGAAATTCATTCTTAGCAATCCGGCTTGGGTTATGCTTGGTCTCGGACAGACCCACCGACATTCGAGATCTCCCAAGGTTATTATGAACCTGATGTGGAAGAGCAATTCGACATCAGAGCAGATCGACAGCCGATGGTTTAGAACACACGTGGAAGCGCATTGCTCATTTCAACATCATTCTTAGATTTAGATTATCGTCTCGACGTCAAATGGGCTCAGTTCAATTTCATCTTTTCAGCCCTTCCGGGTGCTAATGCAACATTCGCAATATAGGAGAAATATAAAGAAATCGCCACGCCAGCCAACAACCCAGTGGCAACCCTCAGCAGGTTCGTAGACTGGTAGGAGGTCATTGCCTGAAAACCTCCATCGATTGCAATTGGTAATAGGGCTAGGCCAATCAACAGACGATTCACCTTGGGATCAAACATGACGGCGATTAGCAATCCCAAAACAAGGCCAGCGAAGATGCTGGTGCATCTGGCACAAAATGGCATCTGGTTGCCGTTCAAGTAAAAAGAGTGGTCAGATATTTCGGTGCAGAGTGTGTCGCCTAATAGGTAGATAGACGCAGCGACGGGGTTCATCTTTTCGATTTCTTTCCAATTGTCAATTTGGCTGACCTTACCGGATAGGTTATCAACAGTATGGTATGGTATTGTGAATGGAGCTATGACGATTAACGCAAGCCAGATTGAGGACAAGATGAGCAGGGTAATCTTGCACCTCTGCGCTGGCGTCTTTGTACTGGCCATTTTGCTTTGGCAATCCATTAGTCATTGATAACCGTTCGCTTTTATCGTTGGTTGTGTTGCAAAATTTCAAACGGCAAAGATGCCAAAGATTTCCTAACTTAATCAGCAATGAGTGACCGGAGCGCTTTCGAAGACCATTCCCAGTCTTCTCGTGATCAAGCGCTCCACCGTCCATCCCGCCAGGAAGGTGAATATTCCGATCACCGCGATCAAAACTATTCCGGCGAACATTTGGGGGTACA
Source organism: Methanomassiliicoccaceae archaeon (assembly GCA_003135935.1). Lineage (GTDB taxonomy): Archaea > Thermoplasmatota > Thermoplasmata > Methanomassiliicoccales > UBA472 > FEN-33. The sequence continues at coordinate 1,203 of PNBI01000128.1, read as the reverse complement.
GACCGAGCTGGCTCGACCAAAGCACGAAAGCTCCGATGCCCGGGGTTCCCAATATCAGCTCCCCCTCGATAATGCAGATCCACCCTATCCCGATTGCCACCTTCAGACCCGCCAATATGTTAGGCGCGATCGAGGGCATTATCACCTTACGGAAAAGGGTCCACCTGTGAGCACCCAGGGTCTGGCCAGTATCGAGCACTAAAGGGTCGATGTGCTGGACTCCGAATTGGATCTGAGTGATCAGTGGTATGAAGACCCCTAAGAACACGATCATGAACACCCCCTCAGCCTGCCCGAGAATGACCAGGAACAGTGGCCCGAACGCGATGGGGGCGATCGGGCGAAAGACCTCCAAGAAAGGCCGTGAGATGTTGCTTGCGATTGGATTGATTCCAATGAATAATCCCACTGGCAAAGCCAACAAGAAGGCGAGGATGAAGGCGGGGAAGTAATGAGAAAGGGTGAAGAAGATAAGCTGCCCCATCGTCAACCCGCTTATGGTGTCGTGACCTCTGAAGAGATTGTAGAGAGTGACCGCTACGGTGTACGGTGTTGGCAGATAGGAGGTGTTGAGCAGGATTGATAAGGCCCACCAGATGGCAATCCCCAGAATGGCCCCCACGATGCCTAGTATGAATGCTTGCTTCAGGTGTATATGGTGGTCGATATGGAAGTACCGCTCTCCGATTGTGTTTCTATCAATGGATCTATTCCGAATCTCATCGACCATCGTCTCCAATAATCATTTCTCACTGGTTAAAAAGATTTATGAACAATTTCTGAAGGATGCCTGCACGCGGGAATTTCCCTGTAGGACATTCTAACTTACGATTGGACGAACTTGATGTACTCTAGTGTGTCGTCTTTCTGAAAATCAGCGATCATTTCCCCGATCATCGCCGAATCCCCACCGATAAGGAAGACGTCCAAGCATTTGCCGCTCTTTAGATGTGAATGGACCTGTGTGGTTATGCTCTTCTGATATTTGTGACGAACTTCGTCCAACCCATGGCCATCCTCGACCTTATGAACGGCGATAAGTAGGCCTTCTAAATCTCCGACCATTTTTTCCCGCTCTCTGATTTCGGCATCCGCTGACCGTAGACATACTCTGATAGCTTCGCTTCTTCCTGCTAGACCAAGCAGTTTCTGGAACTTGTCCAGGTCCTCGATGTTCTTCTCGGTCAAAGAAACACTGATAAC
>PNBI01000124.1 GCA_003135935.1 Methanomassiliicoccaceae archaeon | reverse complement strand
ACCATACAGGGGGCATTCGGTCGAAGGACCTTGCCTATTCACTACTGTATATGGGGCTGAGGGCATTGGGGCTGAGGGCATCGCAACCTTTTCCAATCGTAGAGCTACTGATTCTGTGACAATCGCTGGCAGTGAGATTATCGATACAATCTTTGCAGTTGAATGTGTGGACACCGGTCACGTATTTATACATGAAGCATAATCTCGCCCTCGGCGAAGCATATGGAGAAAGAAAAAATCTGTAGTTCCTGTGGGGTAAGATTGATCGGCAAGAGCACGACGTTCTTCCAATGCCCCATGTGCGGTCAGACGGAGATCGGGCGCTGCCCGAACTGTCGTGACCAGAGCGTAAAATATACCTGCTCCAAGTGCGGGTTCACCGGACCTTAGGGGGCTTATTATGGGCAAGGTGGCGGCGACGTACAATCTTATGCCAGATGGGCCTTCCATCGACATGGAGGCCTTGAAGGCCAAAATGCCAGGGATCGTTCCTGAGGGCGTAACGATTTTGAAGGGCGAGGTGAAGCCCTTCGCCTTTGGCCTGAAGGTCCTGGACATCACCTTCCTGATGAACGATTCCGAGGGGATAATGGACCGGCTGGAAGAGAAACTGCGCTCAATCGAAGGAATCCAGGGCGTTGAGAGCACCCAAGTAACCTTGGTCTGAACCTTTTTCGCGATATCTCCGTTGGCATATCGGCGCAAGGGGGTCGAGCGAATCGGCCTTCGCCTGAAGACCTTTTTTAGTCCGCTTTGCTATGCATCGCCAAAGAGCGTTCCATGCCCCACCTCGTTCTCATTGACGGCTACATTGATGAGCCGGCGTCATTAGGAGTGCCACCTTACAGCTCGCCCCAGATAAGAGCTGCTTTCGGAGCCGCCAGAGACGCTGGTGGGAATGTCACACTGCTCAACATCGACGACATTCGCCGTGGGGTCAAAGTCCCCGATTGCGATTTCCTTGTTGTTCTATCTGGATGCGCCGTCCCTGGACGCTATCTCAGAGGCAATCCCGCATCCGAAAGGGAAATAATGGAGCTAATGTCCCAAAGCAACGCCTCATTTCGCATTCTCGGTGGGCCGGCGGCGTTCGAGGCGGACGAAGCCCTCAAGGCTAGGTTCGACCTGATCGCTGACATCGACCCAGCGGTGACGATCTATGAGAGTGTCCGAGCCACCGGGCTGAGTGGGAAATGGCGCACGATCGACCAATGGAACCGTTGGATGATCCTCGGGGCAGAAAGCGTGCTGGTACACCCCGATTTCCCGCAACCATTGATCGCTGAACTGGAGACATATCGTGGCTGCATTCGTTATCGAAGCGGGGGGTGCTCGTTCTGCATCGAGCCGTTGAAGGGCAAGCCCAGCTATCGCCAGCCAGAAGACGTCATCGCCGAAGCAAGGAAGCTGCACGAGCTAGGAGTGAGCAACTTCCGTGTGGGGGCGCAGACCTGCATCATCTCCTACCTGGCAAAGGATGATGGGACCGAGACCCCGGTGCCGAACCCCAAGGCGATCGAGCAATTGCTTTCGGGGATCAGATCGCTCGGGGTGGACGTTCTCCATCTGGACAATGCCAATCCGGCCGTCATCGCCGAACACCCTGCCGAGGCGAGGCTGGCGTTGGAGAGCATGGTGCGTCATTGCACCAGCGGGAACGTGCTCGCTCTCGGGCTAGAAAGTGCTGACCCCAAGGTCAAAATGGCCAACAACCTCAATGCCAGCGCGGAGCAAACTCTTGAAGCGATTCGTTTGATCAATGAGGTCGGAGGGGAGCGCGGAGAAAGCGGCTTGCCCAATCTACTCCCAGGGGTCAACTTCATCGTCGGATTGGACGGCGAGGACGCCGCTTCTTTGCAAATGAATTTGGAATTCCTCAGGCGGGTGAGGAAGGAGAGGTTGCAGCTCCGTCGCATAAACATTCGGCAGGTGCTGCCAATCAGGAGAGAGTTCGAGAGCGGAGTCAGCCATTCGCAGTTCCTGAGCTTCAAGCGGACGGTCAGGGAAGAGATAGACTCCCCCATCCTTCGGGATTTGGTTCCCGTTGGAACGGAACTAACCCGGGTCTTCACTGAGATGCGCGAGGGAAAGCACACCTTCGGTCGCCAGATCGGGACCTATCCATTGCTAATAGGCTTCAATTATCCCGTTCCATTAGATCATTTCGTCAACGTGAAAGTGGTGGGATGGGGTTTCCGCAGTATCACAGCAGTGGAGTATCCATTGCACCTCAATTCCTGCCCTATCGCTGCCATGGAATCATTGCCCAGCATCGGCAACAAGCGAGCGGTACGCCTGTTCCGCAAACGCCCATATCATTCGTTGGAGGACGTGAGCAAGGCACTTGACGAGCCGAGCATTGTGAAGGAAATCAGAGATTTCATCGATTTCGAATGATGCGGATTGTATCCTGCAATCTTTTATTCCTTCAGTGAGCTAACCAGGGTCAGATGGAGATCAAGCAGCTCGCCCGCTACCCATTCGTCAAGCCAGCCTCCGAGCTGATCAAGCAGGAGAACATCTCCTTGGAGGACCTGCTCACCCACCAGGCTTTCTCTGGGGCTCGCCATCGCGGCAAGCAGCGCATCATCGATTCGGTGGAGAAGGCCCAGGTGCAGGACGCCAAACTGACCAGCAAGGAGGACATGCTGCAGGAGATCCTCAGTTATGCCATGGCCAGGATCCTAGTGTCCAGCGTAGGCGATGGCTTCCTGATCCGCCGATATGCGCTGGCCGAGGCGAAAACGGTCTATGACCACCTCCAGACTGAACCGATAGACCGAGTGATGGAGATAGCAAGTGAGCTCGGTGTCGACGCTACACTGGAACGGGACGTCCCGAGTATGCATTTCGCGGACTTCCTTCGCTATACCTCGGGCATCAGGAGCAAGGAATGGAAGCTGGTCAACACAGAGGTCAAGAAGGGGCTGGTATCCCTTCCCAAAATCAAGTTCGCAAGGGTGCTGGAGCAGGCATTCCACGACAAGATCGAGGACGAGCTCCCGCTTCCAGTGGCCGATTGGATGATCAAGGCCTTGAAAGACGACATCCAAGAGCTGAAGAACCTCGCTGAGCAGATGAAGGACCGTTACAAGGTCGAGGGTTTCGGAGAAATCGATGCGGAAAGCTTCCCGCCCTGCATCCGCCGCCTGATCGCAATGGCAAGGTCGGGGGAGAACATCTCCCATCCGGGCCGGTTCGCGCTCACTTCATTCCTGTTCTCCATTGGACTGTCCAGGGACGAGATACTCGCTATCTTTGCCTCCTCACCGGACTTCGATGAATCCAAGACCCGTTACCAAATAGACCACATCACCGGAGAGATATCGGGAACGAAATACACGCCGCCGGAATGCTCCACCATGAAGAGCTTCGGCAACTGTCATAACATCGACGACCTGTGCCGCCAGGACTGGGTCAAGCATCCTCTCATCTACTATCGGGCCAAGAGCCGGCGGCGGCGCAAACAGCCAGGAGCGAAAACCGTCCCGCAGGCATCGGTGCCTGCCGAGGGTGACAAAACGGCAACGAAGAGCGCCACTACTTGAGGACGCGATAGGTCGTCCAAGCGCGCTGCACCGCAGTGATGTTGCCCACAACCGCAAACCATATCATCATGATCTCCAGGAAGTTGGTCTTGATTAACACTAGGTCCAACGATGAGCTACCAGTGGTCATGAGGACATACTGCAGGATCGGCATCGCTATCAGCAACACCATCCGGTCCGCTCTTCCTAGGATCCCCCCGTAATGACGACCGGCGCCGACCGCCTGGGCTTGCGTTCCCATATAGCTGGTCAGTAGGACGCCAACTATGGCGATGACCCCGATATATGGGCTGCACCAGGTGCTGATGGCAACAGCGCCAATGAGCAGCACATCTGCATAGCGGTCCAGTACGTGGTCGACGAAGTCGCCCTTCTTCGATGTCTTGCCTGAAAGACGGGCAACCTTTCCGTCCAACCCGTCGAAGAAGCCGCTGACGAGGACCGCGAGAGCTGCAAATATCAGCAAAGCGTCCCAGCGATCAGAGAAGAAAAGCATGAGCCCGGCGAGAGCTGCGATGATCAGAGCAAGCAAAGAAATGGTATTGGGATTAACGTTCCGCATAAGGCGGGCGCACGGGTCCAGTATGAAGTCCACCCGATTCCGCTTCGAATCTAATACCACGCAAGCACCTCCTCGCTCCAGTCAACATGACCAGGCTCATACTTTTTCCTTTCTCCATCGAGTATCTCCTCAACGGCGTCGGCCACCTGGTTGGCATCCATTGCGGTGGTATCAATCTCACAGATGGGAATACTGGTCTCCATTGCCTCGACGAGGATGACATCACATCCTTCCGCCTCCAAGTTCTCCGTTATCTTCTTCTTGGAGTAGCCACGGCCCTCTAGTCTGGCTTTCAGAACGGAGGGGCGGCAGCGCAGCACGATGATCAGATCGACCGTAAGGAAGTGGGTCAGGTGCCCCAGGTAGATCCGGTCATTGCCATTATGTTCGCTCTTCAACCTCTCATCGACCGCCTCCACGTCCACCTCGTATGTGTCGCGCGCCCGGTCCTTGCGCCCCTTCAGCAAATGCGACTCCACGAACTCCGACAGCTCGAGCACGTCCCAACCTCTTCGAGCCAGCTCGAGGCCGACGATGCTCTTGCCCGTTCCCGGCGTCCCGGTAATAGCCACTTTCACGAATGGGCATGGATGGAGAAGGGTATAGAGGATTGCGCATGTGGAATCGAGCGAACTTCCTTGAGACCCCAAAGTGCCATTATTCATGACTTTCGGAGTTGCTCTGGCATTCTAGCCGATCGTAGAATGCCAGCTCGATGAAGTTGGACTGGCGCTTCATCTCCAGGGCCTTCCTCAGTGGAGCGGGGCAGGAGAGCTTGAAGTCGAAAGGATAGACGACGTCCATCAGGCAGAGGTTCTCCGGGCTCGCCATCCCGAATTGGAACCCCTTTCCCGCCAACGCTTCGCGGACATCGTCCAGCGATGCCTTTCCTTTTCCCACGGCTTCCATTGCCGCCACCATCCGCCTGACCATGCTGCGCAGGAATTCGCGCGCCTTGATATCGACGATCAGGAAATCCCCCAGAGGGAACACCTGAACGCTCTGGACGACCTTGATGGTGCTGCGCTCGTCGACCTTGCAGAAGCACTTGAAATCATGCTTGCCCACAAAGGTCATGGCCGATTCCTCGACCTTTGGAAAGTTCAGGCCTCGCGACGGAAGGAAGTAGCGGTACCAGCGCTGCGATGCCCTTCTAGGGGAGAAGCCTTCCGGCACCTCCGCGATCCCATAGAAGTACACCTGGTTCGAGACGGCGTTGAGCGCGTGCAGCAATCGGTCCTTCCGGAACTCGGTATCGAAGGCAACCACATTACCCAGGGCGCTGACGCCCGCGTCGGTCCGGGAGGCCCCTTTGAAGCGCGACGAAGCCACGTCCTCGATCGCCTCGATCTCGACGAGCGCCGCGATCACCTCGTCCTCCACGGTACGAGCGTGTGGCTGCCTCTGGAAACCCAGGAAGCCTTTGCCCTCGTAGGCGAGCTTGACCGCAGCCCTCCAGCGCATGACAGCATGGTTAAGTAGGCCGTGACTATTTAGACTTCCGTCCAAGCCATGGTCAACTTCCGGGTCGTGTTGGTCGCGCCACGCCACGAAGGGAACGTGGGTGCAGCGGTACGCTCGATGGGCAACTTCGATTTCACCGAACTGTTCTTGGTTGGGCCCTGTGAGATAGGAGACGAGGCGTTCAAGCGCGCCAAGCATGCCGGCGATATCCTGCGTTCGGCGCAGACGGTCCAAAGCCTGGACGAGGCGGTCAGGGGTTGCGACCTGGTGGTGGGGACCAGCGGCATCGTCACCCCAGGAGAGAAGCACTTCGTCCGCATACCGATCACACCGAGGCAGTTCGCTGAGAGGGTGAAGGACCACGAAGGTACGGTGGCGCTCCTATTCGGGCCGGAGGATTCCGGCCTAGCCCAGGACGAGCTCCTCCGCTGCGACCTGTTGGTCAACATCCCTTCGAGCGCGGAATACCCCGTTCTGAATCTCTCCCATGCGGTCACGATCGTTCTCTACGAGCTCTTCGTCCATCATCCCAGGAAAGGCGGTCCGAGGGCGGCGAGCGAGGAAGAGAGGAAGATGCTCTTCGAGTTCTTCGACGACCTTCTGGACGCGATCGACTATCCGGAGTTCAGGAGGGAGAAGACCAGGGTCATGTTCCGGCGCATGATGGGCCGGGCCATACCAACGAAATGGGAGTTCCACACCATCATGGGCGTGTTCGGGGACGCGGCGAAACGCATCCGCAAGAAGGAGAGAAAGGAAGGCTGATCAGGTCGAGTACTTGTTGACCACTTCCCCGATGTCCTCCACGATATCGAGACGGTCGCAGTCCTCGGCCAGTTCCGCGATTCCGGTGACCACGGCCAACATGCGGATGTTGCCTTCGAACTCCGGGTCCACCTTCGCGCCGAAGATGACGCGCGCGCTATCGTCCATGTAGGAGTTGATGCGCTCCATGATCTTGTTCACTCGCTTGAGCGTGAGATTGTCTCCGCCTGTGATGTGCACCAGTGCTCCCGTAGCTCCGGCAATATCGATCTCCAGCAAGGGATTGTTCAACGCGTCGCGGACCAAAGCCTCCGGGTCCGAGTTCTCCGCGTACAATACCGTGGAAATGCCGCCGTGGCCTAGTATGGTCTTGAGATCGGCGAAGTCCAAGTTGATCAGCGAGGGCTTGCTGATGACCTCGATTATGCCCTTCACCATCTCCGATATCAATTGGTCCATGACCATGAACGCTTGCTGGACTGGCAGATTCGAGACCATGTCCAGAAGGCGATTATTATCGAGAAGAAGGATGGTATCGCTGACACTGCGCAGCTCCCTCAGTCCGCGCAGTGCGACCTTGGGCCGGCCGAGCTCCACCTCGAATGGCGTCGTGGCAATGACGATGACCACGGACCCGAGGCGCCGGGCCACCTCCGCCACGATGGGGGCGAGGCCAGTACCTGTTCCCCCTCCCAGACCGACGGTAATGAAGGTGAGATCGGCCCCTTGAAGCACCTTGGCGATCTCTGGCTCGGCATTTATCCCGCAGGCCTTCCCTATGTCAGGGTTCCCTCCCGACCCGGTGCCATTGGTAATGCCCTGACCGATGAGCAGGCGCTTGTGGGCCTTGATATGCGATAAATGAGGGCGATCGGTGTTGATTGCGATGGTGTCGACCGTCTCATCCAGGCCCATACTGTTGAGCCGATGGACGCTGTTGCATCCGCCCCCTCCGCAACCGACTATGACGATGCGTAGATCGCGTACGCTACCTGATAGGTCATCTTCCGTAACGTACTCCCATCCCATAGTGAACACTCCCATCCGATGTGTTCTCGCGATCGTTCGGATTACTTCATCTCTTCCATGGCGCGGCTGACGCGCTTGCGCACGTATTCCCGGACCGCATTCCGGATCGCATCATCGACCGAGACCGAATCCCCATCCTGGACCAGGGTTTCCAGCTCCACTACGCTTCCTTTCGGCAATTCCACCGTGATCCGCTCGATGTACTCGGGGGTGAAATGCTTCTCCACAAAGGAATCCAGTGCTGCTCGTATGGCATCGGAGATAGTCGGGAACTTGCCCCGGTCCACGAGCTCCTGCAATGCCTTCAGCTTCTCCGCTGGAATCCTGACCGTGATGCGTTCGGAATCGGCCATGGCGCAACTCTTCGATATTACGTCCGACCATTGTCGGACAAATGTCAGTATTTAGCTGTGATTATATAAAGGTTGGCGGAAAATTGCATTGTTAACTTGATGTTGGTACGAGAACTGGAAGATGAATCTCTCAATTAGAGACTATAATAATACTCAGCATCTATCACAACATAGGAAGGAGGGGTTTTCTTGAAACCAAGAATGGTCCTTGTTGCATTCTTCATTGTTGGCCTTGTTGTCGGTGCTTCCGCCGTTTCAGTAATTCTTGTGGAACGACAATCGCAATTTGATACGCAGAAAGCTGAACTGGATTCCCAAAATGCGAATCTGACGTCCCAGAATTGGAACCTGACGTCCAGGGTCCACGATCTAAATGAATCCCTGCTAACGCCTCAACTGGTCATGAATCTCACTTACACATCCATCGGGAAGTATAACTTCACGGTAGTTTCCATATCGAATGAAGGGGTCTTACCGAAGTTTGTCGTTGCCTCGATTACGCCTTCGAATGGAGTAACGATCGGCCCATGGGTGACAACCCATTGGTGGCTGGCAAAGGGAGATAGCTTTGTGATCTCTGGACTGACTCCCGGAATGGAGTACCTCGTGACCATGAAATATACCCCTACACCTGAAGGGCAGATGCTTGGCTACGACTTCATCGTTCCGCTCTAGAAGAATGGGAAAGGTCCGCCACGTTCGAACTGGTCCATTGAATCAAATCTCCCCAACCATTCTCGATTGGCAGGTTCAAATCCGCAGAATGCGAGGCCGTGAAATATCCTGTCGGGTTTGTTCTTGTTATGGGAGCATCTTCTCCCTTCTAATGAGCCTGCTAGATAGGATCAGCAGCACTATTGAAAGAGCCCCAACAAGAACAGGAATGGCCAGGTCCACCAAGACGGCGATATCGTATGAAAATGCTTGAATGTAAAATGTGGGTAGGATCAATAAGCCGCCCAGCGACAAGGCAAGGGGACTATTGGCATTGCCGCCCACTGGCCTCTGTAACGAACTGAAGGCGATCATGGCCATTGTAACAAAAGAAACGACGGAAAGACCGAACCCCGCGATGAGAGTTAACCATGCCAGATCATGAAGTATGTAAGCTTGTGCACCTGCAAAAATATCCACTATCATGGTAATGCTAAGTTCTACAGTGAACAGAATGAGGCCTAGTAAGAGTGCGGCTTTCAGGTAGCGCTTAAAAATATCGCCTTGATTCCAGCCAAGCGAGATGAGATATTCCAAGACCCCATTGTTCTTGTCATAGACGTATAGCAAGCTAACTGGCGTTGAGAATATGAAAATGCCCAATACCATGAACGGAACGGCGAGAAGAACGAGGACTGCCAGCGCGTCAAAGTAGAAAAAGGGGAGGACGTCGAATGCGAAGATTCCAATGGATGCAAGGAGGATTCCCATTCCAGAATTCACCTTGTTCAACTTGAGGCTTCGCTTTGCGAGGATCAGAGTACTATTTGGCATCGCGCTTTGCCTCCTTCTTCGGCGTCTTTTCCGCCCCTATAACAGGCGTCTCGAAGAATCCCTGCAACGGATTGTCAAGCGGGCGCGTCTCAGTTACCTGCACACCGTTCTCGACCAGTTTCTTAATAGCGAGCCCTACCTCTTCGGGGCTCGACACGTTCAAAACGAAGTAGTCGCCCTCGCGTTGCACATCTAGGATTTTCGAGATGTCCTGTGAGGCCTTGATCCCCACTCGGTACTGCTTCGGCTTTATGTTCGATATCTTATCGAACATCGTTAGCGAACCGTTCTGAATCAAGATCAGATAGGTGCCAATATCTGTCGCCTCATAGAGGTTATGTGAAGAGTATAGGATGATCTTGTCCTTGCTCAGTTTCAGAATAATATCTCTTATCTCCTTTGAAACAGAAGGGTCTAAGTTGGCAGTCGGTTCGTCTAGCAAGAGCAGATCGCTGTCGCGCAGAAACACCTTTGCCATGGCAGCTCTCTTCTTTTGTCCTTGTGAGAGATCAGAGAACCTCTTGTTCTTCAACTGTTCTAGGTCCAGCAGTTCGATCGCTTTGTCGAGATCTCCCCCTCCAATATCGGAGTAGAACTTGAGCCCGTCATAAACGGTCATCTCTTCAGGCATTGCGTTGTACTGCGAAAGATAGCTCATTCTTTTCCTAGCTTCACCCGATGTGGTTGTGTCTTGGTCGTCGAGAAGGATCTTGCCGCTGTAAGGTTCTAGTATGCCAGCGATCGTCCTGAATAGAGTTGTCTTGCCAGCGCCGTTTGGCCCTAGGACAACATAAATTGACGGCTCTTTCAATACAAAGCTAATGTCATGCAAGACAGCCTGCTTATTGTAACCAGAAGTTACATTGTCCAATTTCAGAACGTGCAATTCTCATTCACCCTATTTCGCTAGCGCACATCGCCTGCCGAGTTCTCTCTGACGACCAGTATGTTGGCAATCCTACAATAGATCGTCCCGGTCTTCATCGGTTTCCCGGTCAGGATATAACATTGATGGTCATGATTCTTTGCTTGCGCGCAAATGACGAATAATCTCAATTATGTTTACGCCTTATCGCCATTCTGGCATGGAAATGGTTTTCCGAGAATTGAAATGGCCTCTGAATCAGATCAGCTCAACGATTAATGATAAACAAGAGATTCTCGGACCCTGGATGGACGCTTAAGGTCCACTACCGCAAGAAGTCGATGAATGAGATGAACGAACAAGAAGTTCGAGGGCGCAACCGTGAGCAAGCGAATTGCAGAGCTTGTGAATGAGAGCGACCACAGGACATTGGCGATCTGGGCTGCCAATTGTGCTGAGCGCGCATTGCCATTTTTTGAGATTAAGAAACCAAAGGATATCTGGCAAAAGAAAGCGATCGAAGCGGGTAGAGAACGGGCCAGCACCGGCATTTCCAAAATGGCTTAAGTCGCGGGGCTTCGCTTGCGGCTCACGCGGCCGCCCTTGAAACGGAAGAGGACTGTTCTGCCCGCTTTGCCGCTAGAGCCGCTGGCCAAGCTATGGCAACTGCTCACGTTCCAACCCACTCCATCGCCGCTGACTGGTACGCGGCGAAGGCCATCTGGGCTGCCGACCTAAAGGATGCAGAATAAAAAGTAGCGATGGAGCGGAAATGGCAATATCAGCACTTGAACGACTTGGAACTTCGAAGAAAGGCGGAGCTTCAGCAGAAGAATTGAAATCAGTATGGCTGTTACTCTCATATTGAATGCCCATCCCCATCCTCGACAACCACGTGCACCTTCAGCCGCAAGGCCATAGCGTGGAAGCGGTCAAGGAGTTCGCAAAGGCCGGCGGGACCCATCTGATCCTGAGCCACCTGCCATACGAGGAGGTTAGGGTGCGCTCCGCCGCGGATTTCCCGCCATCATACGACATCACTCTCAAGATGGCCGAGAGATGCCGCTCTGAAACGACGGTCGGGGTCGATGTGACCGTCGGTCCATATCCGGTCCTGCTGATTCATCTTGCAGAGAAACAAGGGCTCGAAAAGGCGATCGAGATAATGAAGGCAGGAATGGAATATGCACAAAGGCTCGTCCTGGACGGGAAGGCGGTCGGCATCGGCGAGATCGGCCGGCCCCATTTCCCAGTGACAACCGAGATCAACGAGGCCTCGAACCATATAATGAGTTACGGCATGCAATTGGCCAAGGAGGCGGGCTGTGCCGTCGTCCTGCATACGGAATCCGCGACGCCAGAGAACATGAAGGAGATAGCATTGATGGCCGACAAGGTTGGCCTTCCCCGGAATAACGTGGTCAAGCATTATTCCCCTCCCCTAGTGCTGGAAGCGGAGAACTCCGGTCTGTTCCCGTCGGTGCTCGCCAAAAAGGAGTCAACGATTGAAGCTTTGGGAAAGGGCTCTCGCTTCCTCCTGGAGACCGATTATCTTGACGACCTTCGGAGGCCTGGGGCCGTGCTGTCAATAACTACTGTTCCGAAGCGGACGATGAGCCTTCTGCAGTCCGGACGAATGACAGAAGAACAGGCGTTCAAGATCCATGTCGACAACCCGCTGGAAGTCTACGGCATCAAGGTGCGAAGTTGATCAGGAACGAATCTGGAACTTGCTGAATTCCTCGACGCAATCGGCCCAACGGACGTCCACCTTCTCTATCCGAGCGCGGGGATGCTCCTCGCGCAGTCGGCGCACAACCTCCTCGATATCGTGCTTGTCGCCTTCGAACACCGCTTGCACCGTCCCATCGGGAAGGTTCCTTACCCATCCGCAGACCTTTTGCTGATTTGCGAAACGCCGCGTGTAGTCGCGGAAATGGACTCCCTGAACGATGCCAGTGAATTTCACTTCCGCTCTCGCCTTCATGGAAGAGGCAGCGGCCAATGGCTTATTAATCGTTTCCGCGCCAACGGTCTTTCGGGTCTTGGCAGACCGAATGTCGGACAATTCAACAACAGTTAAATACTGGCTAGCGATATTTATCTGCGACCAGAAGGGATGCAATCTGGTTGAGCCAGTCTGGGCTCAGGGATGGATGGGAGAATGAAATCACTCGTTGAGGAAGCGCTGGCCAGAGATAGCGGATTAGCTGGCACCGGGCCAGTTACTAGTTATGGAATGCAACAACCACCGGAGCCATCTGGGGATGCCTCCGATGCAGAACTGATCGATCTTCTGCAGAAGCTGAGGACGAACGTTAAGATCATCGGATGCGGTGGGGGCGGTTCCAACACCATTGCACGCATCTATGCCGAAGGCATTGCGGGGGCGGAGATGTATGCCTGCAACACCGACGCTCAGCACTTACTGGCGATCAGGGCGCCGCACAAGATCCTTCTTGGTCGAAGGAGCACAAGAGGTCTAGGCGCCGGCGCGCTGCCCCAAGTGGGCGAGGCGGCGGCACTGGAGGCTGAACCAGAGATCAAGAAGATCCTGGAGGATGCCAACCTTGTTTTTGTCACAGCGGGAATGGGAGGCGGTACCGGCACGGGCTCGGCGGCCACCATCGCGCAGATCGCCAAGGAGATGGGGGCGTTGACCGTTGCGGTCGTAACCACCCCGTTCAAGGGCGAGGGACGGCACCGCATGGAGAACGCGGAGTGGGGACTGGAACGGCTGCGGAACGTGGCCGACACGGTCATTGTCGTCCCGAACGACAAGCTTCTCGAATTGGTCCCAAGGCTCTCGTTGAATGCAGCGTTCAAGGTCGCGGACGAAGTACTGATGCGAGCCATCAAGGGAATAACCGAACTGATTACCAAGCCAGGGCTGGTCAACCTGGACTTCAACGACGTCAAGACGATAATGAAAGGAGCAGGCGTGGCAATGATCGGCCTGGGCGAGAGCGACGGGCACGCGGAGGACCGCGCCCTGGAGGCCATAGAAGCCGCGCTCAACTCGCCGCTGCTGGAAGTGGACATTTCGGCCGCGAACGGCGTTCTAGTGAACGTAATCGGCGGTCCCGACATGACCATCAGCGATGCGGAGAAGGTCGCTGAGGAAGTCCAGANNTCTGGGGCGCGGCGATCGACCCGACCCTGGAGCACAAGATCAGGGTCATGGTCATCGTGGCCGGGGTGCAGTCCAAGCAGATCATCGGGCGCACCACCGAGTTCACCAGGCTCAAGGGAGCGAACCTGGATTTCATCAAGTGAAAACGTTCAATTAATGACCGACCGCGTGCTTCCGCGGTCGGGCCCACCCTCCTTTTTTAATTCTTGAATTGGCGCCAAGCGGGACTTCTGGGAATCGGCTGAGCATCGAAATCTTTTAAATCGATATAGAGTATAAGGCAATTGCAGAGCTGTGCTTATAAGCGCGGTTCCATTGAATATCGCTCCAGGAGAATTGTCATGAAATCGTTCATCAGCGACGCACTTACGCGTGCAGGTCCGGCAGCCGCGCCAGAAATGGCCCCCTCGTTCCAAGGGTACTCTCAAGAGGACGAGGAGCTGGAGCGCATCTTATCCAGCTTGAAGACCAACATCAAGATCGTCGGCTGCGGCGGCGGAGGTTCGAACACCATCGACCGCATGACCGAGGTCGGCATCGCAGGGGCGGAGCTGTATGCGTGCAACACCGACGCTCAGCACTTACTGGCGATCAGGGCGCCGCACAAGATCCTGATGGGACGCAGGAGCACCAGGGGTCTGGGAGCCGGTGCGCTTCCGCAGGTTGGAGAAGAGGCCGCTCGCGAAGCAGAGGAGGAGATCAAGAAGGCCCTCCACGGAGCGGACATCGTGTTCATCACGGCAGGCTTGGGCGGAGGCACTGGCACCGGATCGGCGCCATTCGTCGCGCAGGTGGCCAAGGACCTTGGCGCCCTGACGATCTGCGTTTGCACCTCACCGTTCAAGGCAGAGGGCGCAATTCGCGCCGAGAACGCCGATTGGGGCCTGGAGCGGTTGCGCAATATCGCCGATACGGTCATCGTAATACCGAATGACAAGCTGCTCGAGCTCGTGCCGAGGTTGCCGCTCAACGCCGCCTTCAAGGTGGCCGATGAGGTGCTGGTCCGGGCGATAAAGGGCATCACCGAACTGATCACTAAGCCTGGATTGGTCAACTTGGACTTCAACGACCTGCGCACCATCATGAAGGGTGGCGGCGTGGCCATGATCGGCCTGGGAGAGGGCGATGAGGACGACCGGATCGATCACGCGGTGGACGAGGCGATCAACTCGCCGCTCATCGATGTCGACATCACTGGCGCGAGCGGAGCATTGATAAACGTGACGGGCGGTGAGAACATGACGGTGAGCGAGGCGGAGCGGGTGGCCGAGATCATCCAATCCAAGGTGAGCCCGAATGCGCGGATCATCTGGGGCGCGGCGATCGACCCGGCTTTGCGCGACAAGGTGAAGGTCATGGTCGTCATCACTGGCGTGAAGTCAAAGCACATCCTGGGACCAAAGGAGACCTCCTTTAACAAGAACATGGAAGTCGATTTCATCCGCTAGGACCAAAAGGCATTTAACATTGAAGGGAATCGGGAAGCCTTAGAAGAGTGTTTCGAAATGGACATCGTAGACAAGTCCTGGGAAGTCCAAAAGGACATCGAGGAACGCATCGCCAAGATCGGCAAGGGCAAGTACGGCCGCGTGATCAAGATGGCGCGTAAGCCAACCAACGACGAGTACATCAAGACCGTCACCATCACTGGAATCGGCCTTCTGCTCATCGGTGGCGTCGGTTTCCTCATCTACCTGATATGGAGCGGGGCCCTTGGCGGGATCCGTTGAGCTCGAGCACTTTGGGGTAGCCTGATATGAACGAAGAAGAGCAACAACCCGTTACTCCGGAAGCAGCGGCACCTACACCTATGGGTGGCCTATCTCTCACTGGAGAGAAGGACGATCGCCTCGTGCCAGCCGGAGGAAACACGCTTTGGAAACTAACGCTGAAAAGCAACGAGGGCGGCAAGAAGAAGGTCAGACTGCGCGCCACCATGAAGGTGATCTCCGTCGAGGAGGGCGCAGCTGATTGGGAATGCCGCATTTACGATTCTCCTGGGGTCATTTGGGACAGCAATTCCGCATCGGCACCCGATGTCACGATCCACTTGGACTCTGCCAAACCCAAGGAGCTCAGGTTCGAGCTGATGGCTCCCAAAGGCGTCCGCTTCGGCGAGGCCTGCGCCGCTACCTTGGAGGCTTGCTTCGACGGAACGTCAACGATATGCGACCGCATGGAGTTCAAGGCGGTCGCAAGGCAATCCATGATGATCTTAAAGGCGAGCATCGGGCACGAGAGGAACGTGGCCGACGATGTCGCATCCAGGGCGAAGACCGGCAAGACCGGCATATATGCCATACTCGCCCCGACAAACCTTCATGGCTACATAATGATCGAGGGAATGAACACCGACCAGATGCGCGAATCCGTTCGTGGCATTCGTCGCGCACGCGGCCTGGTCGAGGGTGAGACGACCTTCGCCGAGATCGACCACTTCCTCACCCCCAAGCCATTGGTGTCCGGGATTAGCGAAGGAGATGTGGTCGAGCTCATCGCTGGCCCGTTCAAGGGCGAGAAGGCCAGGGTCAAACAGATCGATGAGGCAAAGGAAGAGATCACCGTGGAGCTGTTCGAAGCAATGGTCCCCATCCCGGTCACGGTCAGAGGAGATCACGTTCGAGTTCTAGAAAAGGAGAAGTGAATCAATGACAGATACAATTGAAGTATTGGTTGAAGGAGGGCGAGCCTCGCCCGGTCCGCCCCTTGGTCCCGCGCTCGGCCCGATGGGAGTGAACGTGGTCCAGGTAGTAGCCATGATCAACGAGAAGACCAAGAGCTTCGTGGGCATGAAGGTCCCGGTCAAGGTGCTCATCGATCCAAAGACTAAGACCTTCGAGATCAAGGTCGGAACGCCGCCGACGTCTTCGCTCTTGGTCAAGGAGATCAAGGCGGAGAAGGGATCGGGCGCGCCGAACACCCTGAAAGTGGGGAATATCACCATCGAGCAGGCGATCAAGGTGGCCAACATGAAGCAGGACTCGCTCATGGGCAAGGACCTGAAGATGCGGGTGCTCGAGGTCATCGGAGTCTGCGTTTCCTCCGGGATAACGGTCGAAGGCAAGGAGCCCAAGGCCATCCAGAAGGAGATAAAGGAAGGGAAATGGGATGCGAAGTTCGCTTCCTAGAACCCCTTTCCCGCAGTAAACCTTAATAATAACATGTGCATAGAGGGATTCCACCACTGTAGGAGAGTACAGCTCGCTGGCACTACAGGAGGGATTGCAATTGGCAGAAAAAGCAACACTCCAAGCCGTCAAGAAGGCGCTAGAGAAATCTAAGAAGCGTAACTTCGTTGAGGCGGTTGATATTTCTATAAATCTGAAGGACATCGACCTCTCCGTCCCGAAAAATAGGATCGTGGATGACGTCATCCTGCCTAACGGACGGGGCAGGGCGATCAAGATCTGCGTGATCGGCGGTAGCGAACTTGTCCAGAAGGCTAAGTCCGTCGCCGACCGGGTCTTGACCGCTGATGAACTGGGAAAGATCGCGGATGACAAGAAGGAAGCCAAGAAGATGGCGGCGCAGTTCGATTACTTCATCGCCGAAGCTTCCTTGATGCCTGTGGTCGGTAAGCGCTTGGGTATCGTGCTCGCACCCCGCGGGAAGATGCCGAGGCCCATCCAACCGGGCGCAGACCCGAAACCGATTATCGAGAACCTTCGAAAGACGGTCACGGTCCGCTCCAAGGATCACAAGACGTTCCATGCGCCAGTAGGCACGGCCGCCATGACGCCAGAACAGATCGCAGAGAATATCGATATGATTCTGAAGCGGCTCACGACCAAGCTGGAGAGGGGTACCATGAACATCGGATCGGTGTTCGTGAAGACCACCATGGGCCCGGCCGAGAGGATCATGTGAGGTGGCAGAAATGGCACATGTCGCAGCTTGGAAGAAACAAGTGGTGAGCGAGCTATCCAGCGCCATGAAGGACCACGCGGCCATTGCCGTGGTGGACCTGCACGGCATCCCGTCAGCACAGCTCCAGATGATGCGCCAGGGCATGCG
>PNBI01000134.1 GCA_003135935.1 Methanomassiliicoccaceae archaeon | reverse complement strand
TCGCTCCAATGCCGACGATGATGGCGACCATCAGCGCAGGCCAGGAGAATTGCTGAGCGATGACGTAGAAGCTGAAGAACGAAATCATGGCGAAGCTCGCCAGCACGTCCAGCTCGCCTAGCCCCCGAGCGCCGAAGTTCAGCGGCGGTGCGGTGTAGAAGTAGCTCAGGAAGAACGCGATCGCGCCTAGCAAAAGGACGATCCAGCCGCCGTACAATACTATCGGGATGGACAGCGCCACTGCACCGACCACAAGTAGAGCCATGATCGCCTTCCCGGTCTGGTCGGAAATCAAGCCGCGATCGAACGAGTTCCCCTGCCAGTAGATGGAGCTGCCGCCCTTCTCCTTGACCACGATCTCCTCGTACGCCTGGTTAAGCAAGGTGAAGCGCAGCTTGTCCGCTCCGCTCTTGTGATCGAAGTAGTCGTTGGAAAGGTTCACGAACATGGCCAGAAGGAGCACGTCCAGCGGGATCATGAAAGCCATGAGCCATTCTTGCTTGAGAGTGAGGGCAAAGGCGACCCCGGTTATCGAGGATAGCACGAATGGCAATGTCCAGGCGACCCTAAGCACGTTCTTGACCTTATAGCCCAGGGAATATCGCTGTCCTTCCATCCTCTCACTTCGCTCCTGAAAGCGGCGAGGGGATTAAACACCTTCCCTTGACACGCTCATCATGCCGGTCCTTCTTGGCTCATTTCACGTAGCCATTCGCCCTATACCAGTCAACGGTCTCCTTCAGGCCATCTGTAAGGCTGTGCTTTGGTTCGTATCCCAATTCCTTCTGGGCGCGCTGGATGCTGTACGATCGATCGACACGGAACACGTCCATCGAATCGATCCGCCAGATGAAGCTCGGTTTCCTTCTTAGCCAGTTGAACCCCTGCACCGGTGCGGCGATGATCTTGGCAAGGAGCACCGGAACGTGCCACTTCGGCGGCTCCTTTCCCAATATGGAGGCAAGGATGGCATAGACCTCGTCATAGCTATAGGCGCGCGAGTCGGTGATGAAGTAGACTCGCCCGACCGATGCCTCGGGCCTCTCCAACGCCAGGATGAATCCCTGCACCACGTCCTCGATATGGACGAACTGCACCGACCTCTTGCCGTCGCCGATGATGATCTTGGAGAGCCAGGTGTTCGCGAATGAGGTGATGAACCAAAACGCGACGTCGTCAAGGTTCCTTGGCCCGTAGATGCCCGATGGTCTGATGATCGTGAACTGGACCCCCTTCTTCTGATACTCCCGGACCAGGTTCTCGGCGCGCAGCTTCGACCTGCCATATTCGTAGCTGGAATCGGGAGGCGAGTCCTCGCTGGCGGGCGGCTCCGGGGTAGGCCCTGTGGCTTCGGTGCTGGAGCAATAGATGAGCCTGCGGACCCCGTTCTTCAGCATCGCCTCCATCAGCGATCTGGTCCCTTGGACGTTGACGAGCTCGTACATTTCTTTGCTCCCGCTGAACGAGTAATAAGCGGCCAGATGGACCACTGCGTCCACACCCTTGGTGACGGAATCGAGGCTCGCCGGGTCTGTCAGGTCCCCGACGCGCAACTCCGCGCCGAGCATTCGGAGGAGAGCGGTGTCGCTGTCCTTGCGCACCATCGCCACCACGCTATACCCCCTGCGGGTCAGTTCCTCGGCCAGGTAGCCGCCGACGAACCCTGAGGCGCCGGTCACCAGGACCCTCAACCCACTTCCTCCTTGGCTGGGGCCTGGCGTTGATAAACGGCATAGGTGAAGAGGGCGGCCAACGGCATACCGTCATAGGGCTCGGATGCCGAACGCATGAACATGTCCTCGATCGGGACGAAGCGGCAGATCCCGGACGGCGAGAGGGACCAGAGCACCTCGTTCCTCAGGTCCTCAGGCAATGCCATGCCGACGGTCTGCACCTTGTCCACCCCTCGGAAGGCGTTCATGGCCGGCAGCTTAGCGACGAGCGGTGCTATCCGATCGGCCGAATCCAGGACGACCATCTCAAGGAATCGGCGTCGGCCATGAAGACTGAAGGACGGGAAGGACTCCACTGCCGCCTCCAAATTGGATGCCCCCCTGCTCACCGCCAGCGTCCAGGGATTCTTCAGCGAAGAGGAGCTCAGGACCTTTGAGCCGTGGAAGGCCATCACCTTCTGCGCTCCGTTCCGCACGAATAGCGCATCGTCCGAGGGGGCGACCTGGTACAGCGAGCCGATCGCTTCCAGATGGTCCCTCACCAAGTAAGAGAAGCGCAACGAATCCTCGTACGATCCGATGTAGAACGCCAGGGTTGGCGAGGAACAGAGCTGCTGCTCATATAGGATCATGTTCAAGGCCAGTCCCCGTGCGGCGGAATCGTCCGCCCTGGAACCGCCGACTATCGCGATGCCAGTGAGTGGCCCGTTCACGAACAATCTGGGATGATGCGGATTCCCCGAAAGCTTCTGGCCGATCTCGCTCCGCGCTGGCTCCCCTCCCCAGAAATTCACCACGCCGAAATCGCACCTGGCAAGCGCCTCCTCCAATGTTGGGCTATTGTGCCCCATGTACCCGATCGAAAGCGAACGCGCCATCAAATGGGCTGCGGGGGACTTGTTCCTTAGATCTTGGAAGGCTGAAAAGACCTCAACCACTGCCCGGTAATTTGAGATCGATGGCTTAAGAATCGTGAAATTGCCAGAGACAAGGGAGATGATCGTGGGGATCAGCATCGGAATGACCGAGTTCCCCGAGGAAATGATGAATGACGGTCCGACCGGAAGGTGCCTTATGCCCTCCCCTTCCCTTAATTCGGCGTATCCCTCCAATGCCTCCGCGCCACCGACCAGCGACCCGTCCAGGTTCGCTCGGATCTCGTTTGCGTCGAGCACCTTCCTCACCAGCGAAAACTCCAGGTCGATAAGCTTCTCGGGATAGCCGGTGGCGGCGCAAAGCTCCTTCTTGACCGGATCGAGCTCTCCATCCATCATCCTCTGCTGCCAAACCTCGCCCAGCATGGAGACGACCTGAAGCCTCTCGTCCAGCGGGAGGTTGCAAAGCTCCGCTTGCAATTGCCGGCCCTCCTTGAGCATTGCATGGAGCGACGATGGGCTGAACTCCTTCACCAGGATGCCGCCCTCTAGCTCGCGCTCGACCGTATCGAGGTCCCCGCCCAGGTAGAACGGCTCGATGCTCATTGCGTTCCCTCCTTTGCCGCCATCATCTCTTCCAGCGTCCCCCCGCAGGCACGCTGCAGTTCCCAGCCTTCCTTGATCGGCAGCCTTCGTTTGAATTGGAATTCCCTGCCATAATAGCGCTCTGATCGGTGAGAGGACATTATGTCGCCGGGATAGAAGCATTCCAGCCAGGAGGTGGTGAAGGGATTGAATATGCAAAGCAGGCCTTCTCCATCTCCCTCGATCGGCTCGAAAGTGCGCGGGTCCAGAAGGAATACCTCAGAAAGCGGGTAAGGCATCTTGTCCATGACGCCGTGCTTGTCGATGAGCGCTGTCAGGGTCTCGGTCATCCCCAGCACATCCATGAAAGGGACAGGCCTAGGTTCGCTCTTCTTGGTCATGGAGGTGAACTGCCGACGAGACAGGTCCACGATATTATCGTAAGGAGGCAGGTCAGCGAATCCCTTGGTGCCGCCTCCTGTGACCACCACCCCGCCTTTTCCCAGACGGACCGGCGGAGACCCAGTGGCGAGCTTCTGGACCACATACTTGGACCAGGTCAGCTCTTCCATCCTCTTTGCAAGAAGGTAAACTCCCACCGGAGGGGTGAAGAAGAGCTTGGGCTGCTGCTTGGCCTTGAGGAATCTCATGATGCGCTTCCGATTAGGCTCCAGCTTCTGCCAGAGCTTATTCCCCTCCATCCCTTCCTCCAGGTCCATCCCGTAGATCAGTTCGATGCCCTTGGATTCTAGCGCCAGTTCAACGAACGCCACAAAGCTAAGGCGGTGGCGCAACTCTGGCGCGGCCATGAATAGAGCGATGCCCTCATTCTGCTCCAGCCTGTCGCCGTACACGTACTCGAAGAGCATAGCATTCGCCTTGACCATGATGGCTAGGTCGAGCGGACTCCGATAAAGCTTGATCGGCGCCCGGCCAGTCGTGCCGGAGGACTGGAAGCTCTCCCCGTTCTCTTGGAGGTCATTTATCAGGAACATCTTCTGGCCATCTCCACGCAACATTTCAGAGGGGACGGCCAGCTTCGCAAGGTCCTGGATGCCCGCATTCTTCGGATCGATCTCCAGGCGATCGAATAGGTCAACATAATAGGGATTGTGACGAGCAAAGAACGATAGGCAATCACGGGTCATCTGCCGGCGCATATGGGCCAGTTGATCAGGGGTTTTGTTGAACAGGCCATCTCCTTGAACCAGCTCCCAGACGTTCGCGATATACGGGTCCTTAAGCAGAGGGCTCTGGGAAGCGCGGTCGAAGATGTCGTTGACCGTCATGGCACAGCCGATGGCATTTCGTAAAGAAAAGGACGATGCTCAGAGAAATTATTCATTGCTACTTTAGGGCATTTCGGAAGTTGAGAAGCGGCCAGAAAGGAATAAGATGGAGGTGATCATTCTGGCCACGTGAACTCTGAGACCATCAATGCACTGAATTGCTACCGGCGGATGGGTTACGAAGATGTCAGCGAGGACTTCGCGGACGAGATCAACTCCATCCCTGACCAGACCGCAAAACAGGAATTCGTGAAGCGCGAGGTAGAGAGGGTCGGCTCATTGTTCAAGAAGATTTCTGAGTCCATAGTAGAGAAGCACTGCGACGCGGATTTCGAGGACGTCGTGGTGGCATGCAAGATGCTGATGGATCGCGACAGCGCCGGGACCATTGTAATCGTGGGCGATGCGATATTCGATGAGGTGGCGGCAACGCCAGAGACGGAGGAGATCGCCAGATCGATCGAGATCGCCATTGCGACCCAACAACTCGAGCTCAAGACCGAATTCGAGGTCCAGGAGGTCGTTTGGGCTCTTGATTTCGCCTTGAAGAGCTTGACGGACTGGGAGTTCGCCAACGAGCAGATCATCCTCGTGAAGTATTGCGAAACGGGAGATCCGTGCTAGCAAACTTGAGAGTATAATTTGATCTCAGCCAGTCATGAGACGCGATATTGGACATCTCGGCTCACAAGAAATCCTCATGCCCGATTTCGTCACTGTCAAAAACAGAGGGCTCCTCGATGACGTGGAACAGTATTCCGGCAGGATTTCGGATGTGGCATCTGCCCTCCCTTCCTTCCCAGACGACGATGCTCCATCCCTGAGATATAAGGTCAGCCTTGGCCGCATCGATATCAGGGACGATTATCTCCAGGACCGGGCCTAGTTCCGGCCCTTTCTCGATGTGAAGACTGATATCACCGCCGGATAGGTCAGCCATTTCCTCAGTCCGGTTGACGATCGTGAGCCCCATCTCGACCTCGAAATGATGGATGGCCTTCTCGAGGTCAGGCGTGTATAGGCAGACAGAGCGGCTCAATTTGTAAAGCATCTCCACCGAAGCTTGAAGGTCAAAGAAGGGCATAAACCTACTGATTTATTGCTGCCAGGATGGAGGCTCTGGCCAATGCCCGGGGCTTGCGAAAAGTTAAATATGGTGCTCTTCATCTCCATGGACCGTGCGAACATACATCACGTGCAACCAAAGGTCATCCGTTTTGTTGCCAAGCACGGTGATCGTTGTTCTTCAATAGAGGACATCCTTCCGTTTAGGATGTCCTCAAGCACAAGTGAAATCTCATGGAGGAATGCTTTTGCGAGGCTCTAAGGCTCTGCTCACATTGCTTGAAAGGGAAGGCGTCGAGGTCATATTCGGCTACCCGGGTGGATCGACCATCCAGATATATGATGACCTTCTGGACTCGAAGATACACCACGTGCTGGTCCGCCACGAGCAGTGCGCTGCACACATGGCTGATGGCTTCGCACGCGCCACTGGAAGACCGGGCGTTTGCCTAGCCACCTCGGGGCCTGGATCGACGAACCTGGTGACTGGTGTCGCAACGGCATACGCCGATTCCTCACCCATGCTGGTGCTTACCGGCCAGGTCACCACGGCGATGATCGGGAACGCGGCATTCCAGGAAGCGGACACGTTCAGCCTTATGATGCCTATCACCAAGCATAATTTCCGGGTACTCGATGCGGCCCAGGTCCCGGAAGCTGTCAAAAGAGGAATGAACATCGCCCGCACTGGCAGAATGGGCCCGGTGCATATCGATCTACCCTCAGATGTCATGCTGGCCGAC
>PNBI01000002.1 GCA_003135935.1 Methanomassiliicoccaceae archaeon | reverse complement strand
TGATGCGATCATCGGGAAGGACCTCAATGGAATTATAACCTGCTTGAACAGAGGAGCGGAACGAATCTATGGATACACCAAGGACGAGATAATCGGGCAATCGATCTCACTGTTAGCAGCGCCAGATAGTGAGGATGAAATTGAAGAGATCCTTGCGATGGTCTCGCGCGGAGAATTTATATCCCGGTATGAGACGACGCGCTTGACCAAGGATGGAAGAAAGATCAACGTATCGCTAATGATATCTCCAGTCCTGGATGATCAAGGGCGCATTGTCGGCGCTTCGACAATTGCAAGTGATATCACCGACCGAAAGCGAGCGGAGGAATCTTTGCAGTATTGCGAAGAGAGGTACCACCTGTTGGTCGAGCGCGCTGCTGAATCTATTGCAGTAGCGCAGGATGGGATGCTCCGTATGGTCAATCCCATGACTATGACAATTATCGGCTTTTCGAGGCAAGAACTCTTGTCGAAACCATTTGAATCGTTCATCCATCCTGATGACCGTACCATGATAGCGGAGCGCTTCCAGAAGCGATTGAGTGGCGAAGCTCTCCCTGCTCGTTACGCCTTCCGAGTGCTTACGAAGGATGGAAACACCAAATGGGTGGAAATCAATGCAGCCGCGATTGACTGGGAAGGACGTCCAGCTACCCTTAACTTCATTACGGACATCACTGAACGAAAAAAGACCGAGGATGTACTGAGAGAGAGCGAGGAAAGTTACCATAGGATTCTGGATCAAGCTGCCGACGGTATCATCGTTCACGACGCGACTGGAAAGATAATCGATGTCAACCTGAAGACGTGTCGAAGCCTGGGTTATTCCCAGGATGAGCTTCTTTCCATGTCCATCAAGGACATCGATTCGGAAGCGACCCAAGAGAAGAATGTGAAGTTATGGAACGCGGTCTTGGCCGGTGAGACCTTCACCATCGAGAGCCATCAGATCCGAAAGGATGGTAGCGCCATTCCCGTGGAAGTGACTCTTGGTTCAGTGAACCTGCCTTCAGGCAAGGCGGTACTGGGAATCGTTAGGGATATCACCGAGCGCAAGCGCAACGAACAGAGATTGGCAACCGCTCAACAGAAACTCAATGAGGTATACCACCTGGCGCATATCGGCAAATATGACTGGATCATCGATGGCGATATTGTGACCTGGTCAGAAGGATTGTTCGAAATCAGTGGAAGGGACCCCTCATTACCACCTCCAAGTCATGAAGAACAGATCCGGCTCTATTCCCCAGAAAGCTGGGAAAGATTGAGTACCTCAGTGACCAAAGCTATCGCTACTGGTGAGCCGTTCGATCTCGAATTGGATATGATCCGTCCGGATGGAAGCGTACGAAATGTTAGTGCAATTTGCAGCGTAGAACGCGACAAAGAAGGAAAGGTCATCGAGTTTCATGGCTTGGTACAGGACATCACCGACCAAAAGCGGGCTGAAAGAGGGTTCCAGGAAGCAAATCGCAAGCTCAATCTCCTTTCAAGCATCACGCGACACGACATCAAGAACCAGCTGATGGCGCTCGATGGGAATCTAACCCTTCTATCCAAGAAGAAACTGGATCCTGCCTCTGAGGAATTGCTTCGCAAATCCACTTCCGCCCTGGGTAGGATATCTACTATGATTCAATTCACCAAGGAATACGAAGATGTCGGCGTGAAGGCTCCAATCTGGCAGAACGTTCGATCCCTGGTCGAAAAAGAAGCGAAAGTGGTAACGCTCAATCAAATCAACTTGGTGAATGACATCCCATTTGATATTGAGGTCTTCGCTGACCCCCTCATCGCCAAAGTCTTCCATAACCTGATCAATAACGCAATGCGGCATGGCGGCAAAGTCACCACCATACGCTTCTATCTTGAAGAGCGCGATTGTGCTTGTGCCGCTATTTGCGAGGACGACGGCGTTGGAATCACATCAGAGATGAAAAGGGAGCTTTTCGCGCATGGTTCGGGGAAGGATCATGGCTTCGGTCTTTTCCTCTCGCGCGAGATATTGGGAATTACAGGGATGACCATCAAAGAGAATGGGGAACAACGGAAAGGGGCGCGGTTTGAGATCAGTATACCGGCAGGTGTATGGTGCTCAGGATGAACGAAATAACGTTTTGTTGTTTAAGGTGAAAAGAAAATGTAATGGGTTTCGGAAAGTAATCAATTATTTTTTAGTTGAAATTGCCCTTGCCAACCACCAACTCACCGTCTCTTCACCATCAACTCACCAACCATTGGAGGATTAGCCAGACGTTGATTGATAATGTGATATGGTGAATAAGATGAATTGAAAGACGGTAATGCGGAAAGTAAGAATTGTAAGGGGTTTAGGGACTAGGCGAGCATACGTTTGTGCGTTTTGGCCAATAGACTTTAGTTGTCCTTTTTTGGCTGTTCAAAATAGTCTTTTTGGTTGATTTTGGCAGTGCTTACTCCACTAGGGTGCCGTCTTTACTGGGCTCATCATCTTCATTCGCATATTCAAATAAAGAGCATGAAGGCTTAACAATCCAGCCGCTCACAGGATTGTAATCGATTGAAAATCGAACGCCGCTTAAGAGGGGAAGCGCGGAATTAGCTTGGCACACTGATATTGAATGATGGAAAGCAAGATGCTTTGAGGGGTCAGAGAAAAGAGATCATGAAGTTCTCTGAAGTACAATTCATGAGGATGACTTGATGGTGATCGCATGGAGGAGGGAAGTCAGCAAGATACTTATGGAGCCCTCAAAGTCAATTAGTTGGCCATGCATCAATCCTTGATGTTTTCCTCGACGACCTTGCGCTCCGTGATATGCCCAATTAGCTCCGCGATAGCGTCGATAAGCAGCCTCTCTTCTTTCATGAATGGCCCCTCATCAAGTTCGACTTTCTTTTCCAGGTAGGTGACATCAATGCTACCCACAATCGTATCAAATAC
>PNBI01000086.1 GCA_003135935.1 Methanomassiliicoccaceae archaeon | reverse complement strand
TGTTGACAAGCGATTACTACGGAATCCAGCTTCATGAGGGTGAGTTACAACCCTCAATCCGAACTACGATTGGGTTTCGGGATTGACTTCACCTTTCGATGTCGTAGCCCATTGTCCCAACCTTTGTAGCGCGCGTGTAGCCCAGGAGATTCGGGGCATACGGACCTACCGTTGACCTCTCCTTCCTCTGACTTAGCGCCAGCGGTCCCACTAATGTGCACTCCCTCCGGAGAGAAAGCTCGCAATTAATGGTGAGGGTCTCGTTCGTTATCTCACTTAAGAGAACGCCTTACGGTACGAACTGACGACGGCCATGCACCACCTCTCGGAAAATCAGGCAAGGTCATCAACCTGGCCTTCATGTAACCGTCGCTCCTGGTGAGTTGTCCGGCGTTGAATCCAATTGAACCGCACGCTCCTCCCGTTGCGGTGCTCCCCCGCCAATTCCTTTAAGTTTCNNGGACTACCGGGGTATCTAATCCCGTTTGCGCCCCAGGGCTTCGTCCCTCACCGTCGAATTCGTTCTAGTCAGACGCCTTCGCCACCGGTGGTCCTTCCAGGATTACAGGATTTTACCCCTACCCCAGAAGTACCTCTGACCTCTCCCGATCCCAAGTCTTGCAGTCTCCCCGGACTTCGGACAGTTAAGCTGGCCGATTTACCCAAGGATTTACAAGACCGGCTACGGACGTTTTAGGCTCAATAATATCGACCACCACTCGGGCCGCGGGTATTACCGCGGCGGCTGGCACCCGTCTTACCCGGCCCTTACTTCTTCTGTTTTTTAGACAAAAGAACAGCTAACACATAGTGCTAGCACTTGGAATTCCCTCATCGGGATTTCTCCCATTGTGAAGTTTTCGCGACTGCTGCGCCCCGTAGGGCCTGGACTCATGTCTCAGAGTCCATCTGTGGGCTTCCTCTCTCAAGGCCCATACGCGTCATAGGCTAGTGGGTCCGTTACACCCACTACAACCTGATACGCCGCAGACCAATCCTAAGGCACCGGAGTTTTGGATCTAGAAGCGTTCCAGCATCCTAGATCTATGGAGTATTATTCTCAGTTTCCCGAGGTTATCCTCCACCTTAGGGCATGTTATCCGCGTGTTACTCAGCGGTCCGCCGAGACCTTACGTCTCTCGACTCGCATGTCTTAATCGAATTCCAATAGCGGTGGCCGCCGGCAGGATCAACCGGAATCGATCCTGATACAAACTTGATTGCTGTATCAAGGATGTACTCTCTGAAATTGGCAGAACTACCAAGTTTCACCGACGATACCACATATCGATATCGTGTGTTTGCATCGAGCGTCGGAACGGAGAGAACACGTCGTTAAACGGAGATCTCAGTTCCCCATCGTTGTACACAGCCTCGGATTGTAGGCGACCTCACAGAAGGCCCTAAAGCCTGACTCAGTACCTATTCGCTGACTGTGCCTGAAGTTAGCATCCCCTTAACCTCGGTCTTCTATATAACGGTTTCGAGGTGCTAGCTTAGGTTCCACGCGTTTCCACGCGGCACCTATTATCTCTCTAATCCTTCGTGGTATAAGAGGGTTTGCATGAATGAGCCAGAGTTGCGGGTCATCGGGGCATCGCTTTGCGTTGTGAAGGACATACTAGGTCAATTGATTTCGCATCGATTTCCGCTAATAATCAAATGGCAACTTTACGTCGTAAAAGAATCTAATCGATGCGTCTAGGCGGGCTTCTACTTCCTTGCTTCATACTTTATTATCCTACGGTTCGTGCGAAACATCAGGATCAAGTGATCGAAACATAATACGTCAGTCGAAGTCATTCGCTAATGTGTTCATTCGCTCTTCAAGGCTATCAGCTTGAATCTGGGCAATTGGCAAATGGCGAACGAACGGCGTTTCCCGAGAAAAGCTTTAAGTGAGTTATCTGCTTTCTCAGGCCAAAGCGGAGGTGGCCCAGCCTGGCAAGGCGTTGGATTGCTATCTCGCCCACGCGGGGCAAAGATCCAATGTCCGATGAGGACTCGGGGGTTCAAATCCCCCCCTTCGCGCTCATTTCTATCCAGTACCTCGCGCTTTTCGCTCAATCAGCAGGATTGAGTACAAGAGCCTTCCAGATCATCAGCGTCAAACCCTTTACTTATCTTTATCATGATGCGGTGAGTGCAACTCGGTTCCATTAATACGGTTGAGGTGGACCGCTCATAGCCTAAGAGTAACGCTTGGTTCGTTATGAGAATCGAATAGGTTGGTTAACGTGCGAATCCAAGCAAAGAACCATGTTCTCCAATGCAATATCGTGACAGGGGAGCCGATGAAAACGGGCGCAATCTATTGTGGGGATTGCCAGCATATTCTAGGCAATACCAACGAGTTCCCCGATGAATGCGTGGATCTGATTTACGTCGACCCGCCATTCTTCTCTGAGAAGAAATATGAGGTTCTTTGGGGCGATGGCTACGAACTAAGAGCTTTCGAAGACCGATGGAAAGGTGGAATAGAGAACTACGTAGCATGGATGGAACCAAAGGTGCGCGAGTGCCATAGGGTTCTAAAGAAGACTGGGAGCATGTATCTACATTGTGACTGGCATGCGAACCACCGTCTTAGAGTTTTAATGGACAATATTTTCGGGGAGAGCAATTTCAAAAATGAGATTATCTGGAAGCGCACTAGTGCCCATAATGACCCAAAGAAATTCGGAGTCGTGCATGACGCCATCTTATTCTATACCAAGTCGAAGAACTATACCTGGAACCCCCAATATTCAGCCTACTCAGACAGCTATATAGATTCGGAGTTTGAGAAGGCTCCCGATGGCCGCCTATACAAATGCGAAGATCTTACTGCTCCAAGACGTGGTGGAGAAAGCAGGGCATTCGAATGGCGTGGAACCAAGCCATCCGCCTCGCGAGAATGGAGATTTGGGTTAGAAGAACTTGAACGATTATTCTTTGAGGGGCAAATCAAGATCGGCTTAAACGGCAAACCACGGCTTCGAGGCCATATTGTGTATCTTGAAGATAAGCGAGGCACCCCCCTTCAATCGATCTGGACGGACATTCTTCATGTCGGAAATACGTCCAACGAAAGACTCGGCTATCCAACCCAGAAACCAGAAGCGCTATTGAGACGAATCATCGAGGCGTCATCAAATGTGACAGACGTTGTGCTGGATCCAATGTGTGGATGCGGAACAGCCTTAGCCGTAGCTCAGAAGATGGATAGGCGTTGGGTGGGTATTGACGTTTCACCAACTGCTTGCAAACTAATTCTGAATCGGATGAGGCGCATAGGGGCGCAAAATATGGAGATAATCGGAATGCCTCAGACCCTAGAAGAGGTCAAAGGGCTCCAGCCTTTCGAGTTCCAGAACTGGGTTATGCAGAAGATGATGGGTCGGATGTCTCCCCGCAAGACCGGCGACATGGGAATTGACGGATACCTATTCGATGGCACACCCATTCAAGTCAAGCAATCGGAGGATGTCGGTCGCAACGTAATAGACAATTTCGAAACGGCGATCAAACGCGGCAAGAAGACTAAAGGCATAATCGTCGCCTTTAGCTTCGGTAAGGGCGCATATGAAGAAGTCGCCCGCGCCAAGAATCAGGATGGCGTAGAGATCGAACTCAAATTAGTTGAGGAAGTAATAAAGGAGAATTAGTATTCCCTCACCTATTGCCTCACCCCATCGCGCAGGCAACCATCTCTCCTGGATACTCTGTCAATTAGGAATCGATTACCCCTTAATTGCCTCATTTCTGGTGATTTTCCCCTAACTTTTTTATGTTTGTAGGTTGTCCTTGAGGTGACTTAGTTGGAGTCGGACCTGATGGAACTGATAGACCAAGATTCTAGGGGTGTGGAAGGGGCAAGAAAGCGATCGAGCCGTTGATTGAATTACTTCTTGGGCCTTCCCGGCCGTTTCTTGATTTCTGGCATCGGCTTCCGACTTAACACATCTACTGCTTCAAGGTAGTATTCTAGCCAGGTTAAGAGATGCAAGCCCAATGAGTTACCAATTTTCTGGGGGTTACCCCAAATCGCCTGGATGGCCTCAATCCCATTCGTAATATTAGTGCCATACCAGTCTGGAATGACGAACTTGCGCCGATATTGAAGCCACCTCAGCGATTCATGCAGTGTCTCGCATCGCCTTAACAGCAGGATTCTCGCTTGGCGCCTCTGTCGGTTATCTTCCATTACTTCAGCAGTAAGGATCCAATGCTGCCAGACCTTGTCTTTCACTTCTTGAGGCAAGTCTTTGGTATGTTCTTCAACAGACTCCTCTATTTCTCCGCCTGATGGCTGAAGCAATCCCGAGGAAATGATCTCAGAGATAATCTTCTTGCACTCAACCAATAGAAGACCATCGACCTCTGAAGGTTCTTTTTCCACTTTGGCTAGTTTACCCCTATTCTGGACTAGGAAGTAACGGGCCTTGCCATGAATGATTT
Organism: Methanomassiliicoccaceae archaeon; assembly: GCA_003135935.1. Taxonomy (GTDB): domain Archaea; phylum Thermoplasmatota; class Thermoplasmata; order Methanomassiliicoccales; family UBA472; genus FEN-33. The sequence goes on along the minus strand of PNBI01000086.1, from coordinate 1,708 downwards.
CTGAACCTATTTTGCCATCCTTCTTAAGTTCCCTGAGTCTTCGATAAAGCGTGTTTCTTTTCGATTCTCCGAAGTATGTCAGTAGTGACTGGACATACATTGTAGTATTGTCCGTAAGCAATCTGAGTATCAAATCAGTGTCAATATTAGTATCATCACCAGACATTTGAATATGCCGCCTTTTTGATATACGTTATACACATGTAATGATATAATTCCTTCGACGTTGTATCAAGCATGTGTGCCGAAACTGACACTGGAAGACAACAGATGCGAACATTGCATTTGAGACTACCTTGTTGGATGATCGAACGAATCGCCCTGAAAGCGCAGTCTGCTGGGCAGACTCATGGCGCCATTGTTAGAGCGGCATTGGTGGCTTATCTTGGTGAAAAAACGTCTGAAGCTAATGTCCAGGAGGGAAAGTAGTGAGCCCGAACAAATTGTCACAACTCACAGACCTTACACCTCAGCAACTTCAAGCCATCGATTTTCTCATGCTCGGCTACTCTCACCGTCAGGTTGGAGAAAGCGTTGGACTTTCACGAGAAACAATCACCAGGTGGATGCTTTATCATCCAGGTTTCCAGGCTGAGATCAACCGACGGCGAAGGGAGATGGCTGAGAACTCGCTCGATCGCCTGAGAGACCTTCTTCCAAAGGCGTTGGATACTATCGAGGATGCTCTCGATGACGAGAACAACCAGAACAGGTGCAAGATTGCTCTTGAATTATTGAAAACCGCCGGACCCTTGTCGTTCCCGGTCGTTAGATTCGTTACAGGACCGATAGACGCCAACTCTATAATTTTGGACAGAACGAGGGAGGAGCACGACCTCCTTAGAAATCTCAACCGCCCGACAGAATATCAGTTGAAGGATACCATCCGAGGAATCAAGGATAGGTTGAAAGATGAGCATTTGCCGGTGTCAATCACATCAGATCAAAGCGATCGGAAAGAACAGGTTGAAGCCGATGCAGCCTCAGAAAAATGTATTGAAGGCAAGATAGAACCGCAAAATCCTGAGAATACGTAAGCTTGGAGGCAGGGCTTGGTCATTATTGCGGATGAGGTGCCTCTTCCTTCCCTTTTGGGCAAGGAACGAAAATCGATTTCGTCCCAAGAAAATCTTCAATCCTCTTGTTCAAAATCTGAAATTTGTACTTCACCCGCAGTATGTCCGGTATGCTCAACTAGGAAATACCGCAAAATCCCCGACCTCAAGGAGCAAATCCTAAAGCGCCTTGCCTTCGGGNNTCGGGACTCCCTCCCCGATAATATGCAAACAACTTTGCATATCTCGAAGCCTGGAGAAATATCATCGGGACAAGGCACTTGAAAAAGGGATAATAAAGAAAGCTAGCAAACAAAGACCGTTCATCTACGAGAAAGGGCCGAACTTCCTTCTTCTCAGCAACAAGAATGCGAGGGGGAGGCGGTCCCGCGAATTTGTACAACCTTATTGCCGTGTTCATGCGCCAAAGGGAGACCACCTGATCATCAAAGCCATTAAAATAGGAGACATCAACCGAATAAAGACGGATGATGGAATATTCCCCCTTTTTACAGATGCTCCGGTCAAGCAAGGTGAAGAAGACCGTTACCGTACTAATTTTGCCATCCCATTTGAGATCATCGGCTATCAGGGCGCTCAGGCGGTAATGGACTTCAGATACCGGAACAACTCGGGCCTTCTTCTGATCTCCC
>PNBI01000107.1 GCA_003135935.1 Methanomassiliicoccaceae archaeon | reverse complement strand
CGATGAGTGTCATCATATATCCAAGACTACCAAAGGAAAGGCTGGAAAGTGAACATATATCGAGTTGCTATTAACCTCGGGTCCTTCCCCGCAATCTTGAATACCCGCTTTAGGTATGATAGGATTGTATGATGGCCTGCAATATTTATGGTGAGGTGGTGAGATGCAAGCCACAATGATCTGCACACTTCGGAACGAGGCAGACTCGATAGGAGAGTTCCTACGCTCCATCGAACAGCAGACGCAACTGCCTGATGAACTAATCATTATCGATGGGGGATCTGACGATGGGACCATCGATTCGATCAAGCATTTTGCAGAAACCAGCAAATTGAACATCAGGCTGATAGTCGAGCCTGGTTGCAATATCGCCCAAGGGAGGAATATCGCAATCAGGAATGCTCGAAATGATGTGATAGCTAGCACCGATGCCGGCTGCACGCTTGAAAAGGAATGGTTCGAGAACATCACCAAGCCTTTCGAAATTGACCCAACGGTCGATGTTGTATCAGGCTGGTACGAGCCAGATGCCCGGACCGATTTTGAAAAGGTGTCGGCCGCTTGGGAATTCTATAGAAAGGACAGGGTGGTCAAGAACCCTGATGTCTTCCTGCCATCTGGAAGATCGATCGCATTCAAGAAGAGATGTTGGGATGTCGTCGGGGGTTATCCAGAGCATCTCGCCACGGCTGAGGACACACTTTTTGATCTACGATTAAAAGAGAAAGGGTTCAAGTTCAGATTCGCACCCGATGCCGTTGTCCATTGGAGAGTCAGGCCCACGTTGGAGAAGTTGTACAAGAAAGTCTTCCTATATCGGAAGGGCGACGGTCAGGCAAGGCTGTTCATGGCAAAGCAATGGGGGACGCGCATGGCTGCATATTTCGGTGGAGTCGCTCTCTTGATTTTGTCCATCTTCTTCCCCATCCTTCTCTGGATAGTGCTTTTGAGCGTGACAGTCTACTTGCTCCTTCCATCAGTGATCGTCTACCGAAGGACAAGAATCGGCGCATCGTTCGCCTATATGCCGGCGATATTGGTCACTCAGGACATTGCGGCCATCGGCGGCTTCTTCGTTGGCCTACTCTCACGGAAAAGCACGAACCCACGATGAGCCATGCCTTCTAAGTCATTAGTCTAGCAAGAACCGTTGTTAGCCATTCCTCATTGTCGATATACCATCTCACTGTTTCCTTGATTCCCTGTTCGAAATCGTGCTCTTGCCGCCATCCGAGCTCTTTTTCGATTTTCGATGAGTCGATGGCATAGCGCATGTCGTGTCCTGCCCTATCGCTCACGAACTCGATCGAATCCTCTGGTCTGCCCAGTTCGCGAAGAATGAGACCGACCACTTGGAGGTTGGTACGTTCGCTCCTCCCCCCAACGTTATATATCTGGCCCGCGACGCCAGAGCTCAAGATTCGATCTATCGCGGTGCAGTGGTCTTCGACATGGATCCAGTCGCGCACATTCCGGCCAGTGCCATAGATCGGTATCTTCTTCCCTGCCCTGGCCAACATGACCGTCTTGGGGATTAGCTTCTCAGGGAATTGGTATGGGCCATAATTATTGGAGCAACGGGAGATTGTCGCCTTCAGTCCATAGGTTCTATGATATGCCAGGACTAGCAGGTCCGCCGAGGCTTTGCTTGCGGAATAGGGACTCGATGGTCTGATCGGAGTCTCTTCGGTAAACAGGAGGTCTGGTCTGTCCAGAGGAAGATCGCCATATACCTCGTCGGTGGAAATCTGGTGATACCTGTCGACATCGAATTTGCGGCAGGCGTCCATGAGGACCTGGGTGCCTAGGACATTAGATACCAGGAAAATGCCGGGGTCCGTTATCGATCTGTCTACGTGCGATTCCGCTGCGAAATTGACAACGGCATCGATGCCTTCCATTTCGATTACTTGTAAGACCTCGTCCCTCTTCGAGATGTCCCCTTTGACGAATCGGAATCGATCATCCTCCCTCGCCCGGTCGAGGTTGCGAATGCAGCCAGCATAGGTCAGCGCATCGAAGCAGACTATCTCGAGGTCCTTATGGTCAGCCAGCATTCGGTAAATGAAGTTCGTTCCGATGAAACCGGCGCCCCCTGTCACAAGCAATCTCATTCTTCAGACCCCCATCGTCTCTTGCAGATATCGTTCCAAGGCGTCCTGCCAGGTTGGTAATCGCTGGAATCCGGCCTCGTCGAGCGATCTCTTGCTCAGCCGAGAGTTCTTCGGCCTCAACGCTTTGGTCGGATAGTCCTCCGTGGCTACCGATTCGATCTTCGCCTTCAAACCCTTCTTTCGAATTATCTCAGTCGCGAATCGATGCCAAGAACAATACCCTTCATTGGTTGCATGGTAGGTGCCATATCGGTCCGATCTGACCATTTCAACAATGAGGTTGGCCAGATCGACGGTGTAAGTTGGTGAGCCAACCTGATCCGAGACGACCCGTATCACATCGCGCTCTTTGCCCAGTCTCATCATTGTTTTGACGAAATTGTTGCCGTTTGCGCCGAAAACCCACGATGTCCGGATTATCTGATATCTCTTCATGAGTTCCTTAACGGCCAATTCGCCCTCCAACTTGGTCTGGCCATAGAAATTGATTGGGTGTGGCACATCGCCTATTTCATAGGGTTCAGGCTTGGTACCGTCGAAGACGTAGTCAGTGCTAATGTAGATCATTCTGGCACCGCTCTCGACCGCTTGGGCGGCTATCGCTCTTGTCGCTTCAGCGTTGATTCGGTGACAGATGTCTTTTTCTTCCTCGGCTTTATCGACCGCGGTAAAAGCGCCGCAATGGATGATGAGGTCCGGCTCTTCCTTAAAAAGTATTCCTCCGATCGTATTTGGCGTAGCGAGGTCCATCTGCTCTACATCAAACCTCACCACATCATGGTCGGGTGCAAGTCGCTTGGAAACGTCCCATCCCAACTGCCCCTTTGCCCCTGTCACCAATATTCGCACCGATCATCGCCTCTTTCCAAGAAGAAGGTTGCAATCAGAGTCTTTGAGAAATGGAGCTTTTGCATCCTTTCCTGAGAGAAATGGTCGAGGTACGACCCAATCGATACCCAGATCTGGATCATCATACCTAATGCTCCTGTCGTTCTCTTTGCTGTAGTAATTATCAACCTTATACTGGACCTCGGTGTTGTCCTCCAAGGTCACGAAGCCATGCGCGAAACCTTTCGGAATGAATAGCTGTCTCATGTTCGTCGAGGTCAGCTCCAATGATACCCATTTGCGGAATGTTGGCGAGTCCTTCCTGATGTCCGCGATCACATCCAAGATCGATCCTCTGGTACAGCGCACAAGTTTTGATTGAGCCATCGGCTCGTTCTGGAAATGCAGCCCTCGCAAAGTGCCCTTGTGCAGGCTGAATGAGTGGTTGTCCTGGACGAAATCAACGTCGACTCCAAGCGGTTCCATCAATCCTTTGACATAGGACTCCATGAACCATCCCCTGTCATCCCGATTGACAATAGGCTCGAGCAACAGGACCTCGGGGAGCATGGCTTGGAAAGCGTTCATGGGGGCACCTCAATAGTTGATTCTTCCTTCCAGGACCTTCAAGATGTATTTGCCATAATCGTTCTTGGAATATTTCTTCCCTAACGTTTCAAGCGTTTCTCGATCGATCCAACCATTGGTGAAAGCGATCTCTTCCAAGCATGCGATCTTCAACCCTTGGTGGTTCTCGATCATGCGTATGAAGTTTGAGGCGTCGGCCATCGATTCTGGGGTGCCTGCATCGATCCAAGTGAAGCCCCTGCCCAACGCTATGGCTTCCAGGTCGTGAGCTTCCAGGTACATGTTGTTCACGTCCGTGATCTCGAGCTCATTTCGCCAGGAAGGCCTCACTTTCTTGGCAAAGTCGACGACCCTATTGTCGTAGAAATAAAGGCCGATCGCCGCATAGTTCGATTTCGGCTGCTTGGGCTTCTCTTCGACGGATCGCACATTCCCATCATTAGAGAATTCGATGACACCAAATCGTTCTGGGTCTTTGACATGGAACCCGAAGATCGTCGCTTTGCCCCTCTTGACGTTGCTGACCGCCTTGCTGAGCTTCTCTTTCAAGCCGCCGCCAAAGAAGACATTGTCACCGAGGATCATGGCAACATCATCGTCCCCGATGAACTCCTCTCCGAGAATGAATGCCTGAGCGAGGCCATCCGGTGAGGGCTGGACTTTATAGGTTAATTTGATGCCAAACCTTTCTCCATCGCCGAGAAGCGTCCGGAAATTTGGCGTGTCTTCAGGGGTGGAAATGATCAGAATTTCCCGAATCCCCGCCATCATCAGGACTGAGAGCGGGTAGTAGACCATCGGTTTATCGTAAATTGGCAATAGGTGCTTATTGAGCACAGATGTCATTGGATAGAGCCGAGTGCCACTTCCACCAGCGAGTACGATCCCCTTCATAATGAACGGTAGAAGGTATTCTTTCCTAGCTAATCAAGGATTTGTGCTGAATAGGGGAGAGGCAATTTTCGTCAACCGCCATTCACAGAATCGAGCGATTTGGTTCTCGGGCTCCAGAACAATATCTAAGGCAATTAGCTTAGCAGAACGTTTTCAGGGATGGAAGCAGATTAGGATTTCATCATCCATTCCGAATAGATACGTAGTCATTATGGAATCAGGGCGACAGCAAGATTTATATTATGTTCCTCTTGATACGGTGCCAACATGCTACAATGCGTCATGCCGGAAAGGTTCAATTCAGTAGAGCAATCATCTGCTCAAGGCATGACTGGCGTGTATAGCTCTGTTGTGCGCCTGGATGATATCCAGAATTCTTCCATCGGCTGTGGATCCGGAAGTGGACGGGGAGGAGCATCACGGATGCGCTCCCTCGGCTCCGGACGGTCTTGGTGAAAGTCCTCGGAGCTTTGGGGGTGTGTCTGTGAGCAATAGATTATTCACTGTAGGTCCGGTCGAAGTCTTTGATGATACGCTGAAGGCAATGAGCAAACCGATGATGATCCATCGCGGGGAGGATTACAAACGGCTACAGAGGGGGATTGTGGAAAAGCTGCACAAGGTCCTGGATACGGACATGCAGATCTTCCTGGTCCCTGCATCGGCCAGTGGTTTCCTAGAGAGCTGCGTGCGATGCGGCGTCAATGAAAGGATGACCAGCCTCTCGAACGGCTCGTTCGGCGACCGATGGGGCTCGATCGGGCAGGCTAACGGCAAGATCGTGACCAAAATTGATGTGCCCTGGGGGAAGGCGATCCGGGGCTCTGATGTCGCCACGAAGATTCAGCCGACCGCTGAAGCAGTCACCATCATCTCGAACGAATCATCCACCGGCGTGCTCAATCCCACTCAAGAGATAGTCAAGGTGATAAGGGCGGAAGAGGACCCATTGATATTCGTTGACGGCGTGACCTCGGTCGGCGCGGTAGACCTTAAGATCAAGGAGATGAACATCGATGCTCTGGTCTTCGGTACGCAAAAGGCATTCGCACTCCCACCTGGCTTAGCGATACTATGCGCCTCCGAGCGGCTGATCAAAAAGGCGGAAAAGGTCCAGAACCGCGGTTACTATTTCGATATCCTCGAGATCAAGAAGGCGGCGGACAAGGACCTGCCGCTGACGACGCCTCCGGTTTCGCTCATGTATGGCATGGAATACCAGCTGGATAAGATGCTGAAGGAGGGCATGGCGAACCGCTACGCACGCCATCATGCCATGGCCGAGACCTCCAGGGATTGGGCCAAGAAACGATTCAAGCTCTATGCTGAGAAAGGGTACCTCTCTGAGACGATTACTGTCGTCGAGACGGGCAAGCTCGACGTCGCACGCCTGGACAAGGAGCTGAAGGCGCGAGGCTTCGAGGTGTCCCCTGGTTACGGGAAGCTGAAGGACAATACTTTCCGCATCGGGCATATGGGCGACCTGACCGTCAAGGACGTCAAGGACCTGCTCAAGACATTAGATGTGGTGCTGGAGGTCATGAAATGAGGGTTATAGTCACGGATGAACTCTCCAAAGAGGGCCTGGCGATACTAACGGAAGGCTCGAAAGTGGTCGTGGACGTTAAGCCAGGGATCTCTCCGGAGGACTTGTTGAAGGTCATTGGTGAATATGACGCCATCATCATCCGATCTGGAACGAAGGTTAACAAGCAAGTCATCGAAGCCGGGAAGAAGCTGAAGGTCATTGGCCGTGCCGGCGTGGGCGTGGATAACGTGGACGTCGAGACGGCGACTCGCCACGGGATCTTGGTAATGAACACCCCCACTGGCAATACCGTATCGGCTGCCGAGCACGCTATGGCAATGATGCTGGCATTGGCCAGAAAGATCGTCTGGGCCGATGCTTCTCTGAAATCAGGAAAATGGGAGAGAGGAAAATTCTCCGGCACTGAGCTCAATGGCAAGACATTGGGCATAGTAGGAATCGGTCGAGTTGGCGGAGAGGTTGCCAAGAGGGCGAAGTCCTTCCAGATGAAGATGGTAGGCTACGATCCATTCATGCCGCCCGAGGTAGCTGTGAAGCTCGGTGTGCGCTTGCTGCCTCTCGAGAAGGTAATCGAGGAGGCCGATATCATAACTGTGCATGCTCCGCTGACGCCCAGTACCCATCATATCATAGGGAAGGTGCAGATAGAGAAGATGAAGCCTGGAATGATGATCATAAACTGCGCTCGAGGGGGCATAATCGACGAGGAAGCACTCTACGAAGCGCTCAAGAGCAACCGGATCGCTGGAGCTGCCCTCGACGTCTTCGAGAACGAGCCGCCCAAAGGATCGAAGCTCCTGGAGCTGTCAAATATCGTTGTGACGCCGCACCTTGGCGCTTCCACCAAGGAGGCACAGGAGAAAGTATCCCTGGAGATGGCCGAGACGGTGAAGGACTTCCTGGTCGAAGGGAAGATCGCCAACGCGGTCAACGCCCCCATGGGCCGGGTCGATCCCAAGCTCCTGCCTTACATGCCTTTGGCGGAGATGCTGGCATCCTTTGCTTTCCAGCTGGTCGATGGGCCGGTTAAGCGTGTCGAGCTTGTTGTGAACGGAGAGCTGGCGACCATGGACACCAAGACCCTCGCCATTTCCGCACTAGTCGGGGTTCTGGAGAATATCGTTGGCGATGTCAACATCATCAACGCTGGTGCAATAGCCAAGGAGAAGGGCATCCACGTAGCCGAGACCAAGATCGAGGAGTCCAGCCGCTACGTCAACATGCTGACGGTCAGCGTGCACTCCGACTTGGTGGAGCGACAGGTCCGGGGGACAGTCTTCCCGGTGGGCCAGATGCGCTTGCTTGGCGTGGACGAATACGACCTTGACATGCCGGTGGAAGGAGATATCCTCATGACAATGCACAACGATGTTCCAGGGATCATCGGAACGGTTGGCACGGTGCTCGGCGAGAAGCGTATCAACATCGCTCGCATGGGCGTCGGCAGAGAGAGCCGTGGCGGCAAGGCGCTGATGCTTGTATCAGTGGATCAGGTGATAAACGCCGACGTGATTGAAGCGATTCTGTCCCATAAGGACTTCAAGGAGGCCCGCTTCATCAACCTGGGCGCAATGAAACTGAAGGAGTACATCGTGCCTTGAAAGGCACCCCTTCACCTTTTCTTCTTCTTCGCCAGCTTCTCCTGGACGCTGAGCACCTTCTGGGTCATGGCGTCGGAGCGGCCCTTCCTGTCATCGATCTCTATGCTGATCGCCACTCGGTCGGAGAGCTCGAGCAGGCGGTCGCGGCATTTCTTAATGACGCCCATCACCTCGTCGTAATCTCCCTCCAATATAGTGGACATTGGCGTGAGCTGATAGTGAAGTCCACTATTCTCCACGATAAAAACGCACTCGGCAACGAACGAGCTAAGGCTCTCTCCCTTGCCGATCGGGAATATCTTGAACTGCGCTATCATCTAGTCTCCTTGCCCCAGGTTAATCTCGCGTTTAATAATAATTTTCGATTATCGCTTCTTCTTGTCGATGGGAACGGTTATCCTAACTCGCTGGGCGAGGTTAGCATCGGGCCTGATTATGTTGCAAAAGTTTAAATAGTCTTTCCCGAATCGTTACCGTTTAATTAGTTCCCAGTTTCGAATTTCGTCGTTATGGGGGAGGCTAGTAGTAATGATTTCAAAGGCCGTGAGCGAGAAGGGCACCGATTTGATAAAGACCAACAAGGAGAGCGGCACACCGACCTCCGAACTTGGCTATGAGAATGGGCGAGCGAATACGGTATACCTGTCTGAGAATGGGAAGGTCATGACCCTGACGGTCGAGGACCTGACCCAGGCGATAAAGACCAGCATCGACAGCAGCGGGATGCCGGAGGAACAGGCGCGCATGATGGCGCAGCATGTCATGAACTTCTTTGGGTATTCCGAGCGCATCATCGACAACATCTTGGAGCCGGAAGACCGGGATGCTTTCTATATGCTGGAAGACACCGGAATCCTGACCACGGAACGAGAGGAGACCACCTTGTACGATGGTCGCGAGTGGAGAATTCATTATTGGCTTTTCAGGAAGGAAAGGATCTTCGAACTGATCTCGGGCAACGGGCGCGGCAACGGTCTCGCCAATGGCGACGATTCGGTCTACGATGAAGTGCCTGAGGACGTCTGGCAGCGCACCGCGTAAGAAGACGTTGCGAGACAAGAGGGCGGGCCATTTTCGGCACTCTCTCCACAAACCTATTCATCAATCCGACGTTAGCGAAGCGGATGGAATTCTTTCCCTATCGTCCGCGCGAGCATCAGACCGATTTCGTTGAAACGGTAGACCGGGTCATGAAGAACGGTGGCCACATAGTCCTAGAGAGTGGAACTGGCACGGGGAAGACCGTCTGTGCTCTCACCGCTGCGGTCCATACCGCGCTATCCCAGGGAAAGAAGGTAGTCTATCTTACTCGGACGAACTCGCAGCAACGTCAGGTAATCCTCGAACTGCGCCGCCTCAATGAAAAGAAGGTGGTCTTCGGTATGGGAGTGCAGGGCAGGCAGAGCACCTGTCCACTTTTTAGGCGAGATCCAGACCTCAAAGAAGGGAGTTCAGAGGAACTCTCCAAGCTCTGCGCTGAGAAGAAGAAGCGCACCCTGGCCGGCAAGGATGGCGGATGCCGTTACTACGAGAAGGTGCTGGGCACCAACTTCCAAGAGATCGAAGTGCATTGCCACAAGACCTTGCCGACGGTGGAGGAGTTCGTGAGCTATTGCGATTCCCGCGACCTCTGCGCCTACGAGCTTTCAAAGGAGCTGATGGAGAATGCGACCGTTGTCACTGCACCCTACCCGTACATGTTCGTCCCCTTCGTTCGCCGGGCGTTCCTGGAGAACCTGAACGTGGTCGAGTCCGACCTTATCGTCATCATCGATGAGGCACACAACCTACCCGATTATGCGCGCGACATCCTCAGCGCAGATATATCGAGGCGCTTCTTCTCTCTGGTGAGGAAGGAAGCGGACGATTATGGAGACCCGGAGGTGCTGGATGGGGTCAGCATTCTGGACGTTGTTGATGAGCTCGAGAAGCTTTTGGCAGAGGCGCTGGAGGAGTACCTAATCGAAGACGACGGCCTGATACCGCCTGGATTCCTGCAGGAAGGCCTGCTGCAGGCGTTCACCACCACTTCCCGATCGCTGAAGATCGCCGCCAATGCGCTCATGACCCATGGAGAGATCATCAGGGAATCGAAGAAGGAGCAGGGAAGACTGCCGCGATCATACATCTTCTCCTTGGGGTCATTGATAAACTTCTGGCTGAACCTGGATGAGGAGTTCTATGTGCGCCTGGTGGTCGGAGGCGACAACCCTCGGTTCGAGGCCTATTGCCTGGATCCTTCCCTCGCTTGCACCTTCTTCGGCGATTGCCAAGCCAGCCTGCATATGTCTGGCACCCTCGTCCCTCTCTACGAATACCGCGACTCGATCGGTCTCGCCAAGGACTCGGTCATGCGCACCTTTCCCTCCCCCTTCCCGAAGGGTAATAGGGAGGTGCTCTACGTCGAGGACGTCACCACCAAGTTCGAGGACATGGCGCAGGATGATGAGATGCTGGCAAGGATGATCGAGCACGCAATCGCGCTGTGCAATGTAATCGACCGGAACACTGTGGTATTCTTCCCCTCCTACTCGCTCATGGACCGCTTCCTGGCAGACGGAGCGGCCCGCCGCATCCACAAGCCAGTGCTGCTGGAGGAAAGAGGCATGCCCCAGGCCGAACTGATGGAAACGGTCTCCAGGTTCAAACAGACCAGCGATAAGGGGTCAGTGCTTTTTGCGGTGATGGGAGGACGGATCTCGGAAGGGATCGACTTCCCGGACAAGGAGCTGGAGATGGCCATCGTAGTGGGGATTCCATTCCCCAAGCCGACCGCAAAGCAACGCGCTCTGTTACATTACTACGAGGTCAAGTTCGGAAAAGGGTGGGAGTATACCGTCAAGGTGCCCGCGGCGAGGAAGATGATGCAAGCTATCGGTCGTTTGATCCGAACGGAGAACGACATCGGGGCGGCCGTCATACTGGACAAGCGGGCGAAGCAGTTCGCGGACCGCATCGAGCTCAAGGAATCGCAATCGGTGCAGAACGACGTGTTGAACTTCTTCCGTGGACATGGATGCTGAGCATGATAGGAAAGATTATTATGCCCTGGCCGAAATCAGCGACCGATGGACGTTCTGCTACTGATCGGCTCCGGCCTTTGGGTCATGGTCCCTGCCCTGGTGCCCAATCCGGGGGCGGTGATCTTCGGCGGCGGAACACCAGTTGATTTCGGCAAGGAATGGAAGGGAGAGCGCGTCCTAGGGGACGGGAAGACCTGGAGAGGTCTGATAGGTGGAATCTGCTTCGGGGTGCTGATCGGCTGTTTCCAGATAATTGGTGAAAGCAATTACTCTTATCTTCTGCCCGGCTTCATCGGCCTAGGAGCGATGCCTACCGCATTGGGAGCGGTTGCCACACTCGCCACCGGCTCGCTATTAGGGGATATGGGCGGGGCCTTCATCAAACGCCGATTGGGGATGGTCCGGGGGCAGAAGGCGCCAGTCCTGGACCAAAACGACTCGATAGCAGGGGCGTTACTCCTCACTCTGTTAGTCTTTCCCGACTGGACCATCCATACTTTTGTTTCGGGCGATGCATGGGTATCCCTGCTGGCCGTCATAATCGCCGTCCCGCTGTTGCATCGTTCCGTTAATATTATCGGCTACAAAGCCGGTCTAAAGAAGGAGCCGTGGTGACATGAACCATAAGCTGAAGGAATCCCTGAAGGCTTGCCAGGCACTGCAATATGGCGATTTCACGCTCGCCTCGGGAAAGCACAGCAAGTACTATATCGATATCAAGAAGGCATCCACCGATCCAGCGATACTGTCCGACATCGCCAAGGATATGGAGGCGGAGATGAAGCGGAAAGGGATTATGGTCGACAGGATCGCCGGCGTGGTCCTTGGCTCCGTCCCGCTGGCGGTGGCGCTATCCCTCCGGACTGGCATTCCATACGTGATGGTGAGAAAGGAGAAGAAGGACCACGGTACCGGCAAGCTGATCGAAGGCGTTCTGACGGCCGGGATGAGCGTGCTCGTCGTCGAGGACGTTGTCACCTCGGCCGGCTCTTCTGCTGAAGCGATCGCCATCCTGCGCGATGCAGGTGCGAAGGTGGATAACGTTCTGGCAGTGATTGATCGCCAAGAGGGCGGCGAGGCGCGATTGAGCGGAATCGGCGTCCGTTTGGTTCCATTGCTTACGGCAGAGGAAGTCCTGAGGGACTGAGATGGAGCTCGACCTACAATGCGAGCGCTGTCGATTGAGCCAGAGGCGCATCCAGGTTGTGCCACCGTCCGGTGACCTGCGGTCCCTGGTAGTCTTCGTCGGAGAAGGCCCGGGGGAGAAGGAGGACCAGAAAGGTGCCCCATTCGTGGGCAGAGCGGGGAAAATGCTTGATCGTCTGTTGAACGAAGAAGGGTTGCCCCGGGAAAGGATAATGATAACCAACACCGTAAAATGTCGCCCTCCTGATAACCGCAGGCCCCTGCCTGACGAGATGCAAGCATGCTTCCCATACCTGGAACAGGAACTGCAGGATAGGCAGCTAATCGTTGCGATGGGTCGAACTGCTTGCGAGAACCTGCTCGGCCGAGCGGTCAAAGTTGGCCAGGAGGCGAACACCTACGCTTCGATCGAATTGATGGGAAAGAAGAAGGAAGTGCTGTTGACCTATCATCCGTCCGCTTGTCTCTACAATCTGAAGGCGCGCGAGGGATTGCGGGCCAGCATCAGGCTGGTCCGGGAACGGTTCTTCTGATCAGAAGCGCTTCTTCCACAGGAACTTGAAATTCTTCCAGCCATCCTTCCAAGAAGAGAGTTTGACCTCTCCTACCCTTCGCTTGTACATGATCGGCACTTCGACCGTGCGGAGCTTTCGGAACGCCTCGATCTTGATCTCCTCAGAGAACGGCATCCCATCGTCCTGGACATCTAGCTTACCATAGGCTTCCTTACGGAACACCCACATGCCGCTTTGGGAATCCTTGAAGCTCACGCTGAACAGCACTTTGGCGGTAACGTTGAGGACCCAGTTGCCGAAGAGATGCATCCGGCTCATAGCTCCCTCCTCCATTCTGGCCAAGCGATTGGTGGTGATGAAATCCAGATTCTCGGCGAACAGCTTGTCGCTTAGCTGCGGAATATCCTCTGCAGGATAGGTGCAGTCCGCGTCCAAGGTCGCCACGACATCTCCGCTAGCCTTCTCGAAACCCGTCTTGTATGCTCTTCCGTATCCACGCCTCGGCTCGTCGACAACGGTGGCGCCCTTCTCAATAGCGATATCCTTGGTCTTGTCCTTCGAGTTGGTGTCGACCACGAGGATCTCGTATTGGTATTGGGTCTGTTGCATCGTCTCTTTGACCAGGTCCAGGACCTTGCCTATGGACGCCTCCTCGTTCATTGTCGGGATGACGATACTGACCTTCAGATGCACACCCGGTCAGGGAAAACAACCTAGATTTAAAGAACTACCTAGTGCTCCTCAACCACCCTTCTTTATCAGTCTCTTGCTGTAGGGTGGCTTGGCATCAAAGAACTTGTAGGCGACATATCCGCCCATTGCAACAGCCAGTCTAGTGAATGCCCAGAAGTTCATCTTCTGCTTGAACATCCGCATGGGATCGTAATTACCCCATAGCCGCCCATGCTTCAAGGTGAGCTGTTTTCTTCCGACCCCGTTCCAGAAGGCTTGCTTATAGAAACGGTAAACAGTGGCCTTGGTTCGATGATAGATAATCGAATGTGGGTTGTAAATGATTTTGAAGCCGGAGGCCACCGACCGAAAATTGAGATCGATGTCTTCGGCGGTAACGAACCAGGTATCAAACCCTCCTACGCTTTCCAGGACCTCTCTCTTGAAGGCTATGTTGGCGCTCGGGAACGAGAGGTCCACCCCTTTGTAGTAAAGCTCCACCCGATCCAGTTCCTCCCAGGATTCCAGACCGATGTTAATACAACGGCCGGCCACGATGTCCGTCCCTTCGCCGATGGTATTTCGAAGCTCCCTGATCCAAAATGGATTGGCGATGCAATCCCCTCCCGTGAATGCGATCAAGTCCCCCGTAGCTTTCTTTATGCCAAAATTTGTACTGTGCCCTCTTGAGCCCGGCTCCACATAAAGTTTGACGAATGGGTACTTGTCAACATACTTTTGGACGATGTCCCTGGTCTTATCTCTGCTCTTCGCGTCTACGACAACGACTTCCAAGGGTTGCTCCTGGACGACAAGGGAATCGAGAAGGTCGGCGATGTTCTTCTCCTCGTTCATTATGTTCAGCACGACGCTTACGAGCATCCCTGGTCAATCATTCCGCAGCATTAATATATTGTGCCAGGATGAAAAGTGAATGATGAGGTTAAAGGGTTTGCTTGCCGTCCGATTCTGGCCCATGCTATCAAACCGTGAAAAGAAAGTATTAAAGTCTAAATTCCCATGAGCGATTCCGAATGAAACTACTGGCCAAGTATTCTTCAATTGAGGATTGCACGGTTGGGGAAGGCACGGTCATACGCGACTACGTCAACCTCTATGGCTGCAAGATCGGCCGTGACTGCAAGATCGCAGCCTACGTTGAAATCCAACGCGGCGTCACGATCGGGGATCGGTGCAAGGTCGAGGCATTCGCATTCATTCCATCCGGCGTAACAATTGAGGATGAGGTTTTCATCGGCCCGCATTCGGTCTTCACTAACGACCTCCATCCAAGGGCTGTTGGGGAATGGGAAGTTGTTCCAACACATGTGAAAAGGGGCGCTTCCATTGGCGCTGGTGCCGTGATAGTCTGCGGAGTCACTATCGGGGAGAATGCCATGGTAGGGGCTGGGTCTGTGGTGACCAAGGATGTGCCACCAGGCACTCTAGTAGTCGGTAATCCAGCCAAGATCGTCAAGCGAATCGGGTGAAATCAATGAAGGTTCCGTTTGCCAAGCCAATCATGGACGAGGAAATGATCCAGGCAGCAGCCAATGCGCTTCGAAACGAGCGATTGGTGATGGGCGATAGCGTGCATAAGTTCGAGGAGGAGTTCGCCCACTATATCGGCACGAAACATGCTATCGCCGTTTCGTCGGGCACGGCAGCATTGCATATTACCATGATTGCCAGCAAGGTCTGTGGAAAGGATGTGATCACAACGCCGATGTCCTTCATCGCCACTGCGAATGCGGTCATCCAGGCGGGCGCCACACCGAAGTTCGCGGATGCCAGGGAATCAGACTACGACATTGATCCCAACCAGGTGAAGCTAGCTGTTAATGATAAGACTGCTGCAATCCTCCCGGTTCATCTCTATGGCCAACCCTGCGAGATGGCGCCGCTGATCGAGCTATGCAACAAGAAGGGGTTGAATCTCATCGAGGACGCCGCT
>PNBI01000104.1 GCA_003135935.1 Methanomassiliicoccaceae archaeon | reverse complement strand
TTCGGCGTTCCATCTTAATTCTTCCTGCTCGGTCTGGAGGGCAGGTTCAGGCTGAAGAGCCCCCGCCTCCTCTTCTGCTCGGCGCTCTTCACCCTGCCGGTCAGCAGGATGTCCATCTTGAACAGCTTGACCGCGATGAACATCGTCACCAGTCCGAAGATGGCGTTGTAGATGATGCCAGCTATGACGATGGTGTAATCGTTGAACATCAGCGCCCGAGCGGCGATCGTTGGCTGCGAGAACGGGATGGCGAAGATCAGCACTTGTCCGGCGGTCGGCAGAGAATCGAAGTCAGTGAACATCAGCACGAACATCGGGATCAATGCCAGCATGGTGATGGGCAGCGTCATGCTCTGGGCGGCCTTGTAGTTCTTGGTGAAGATGCCGAGGATCAGGCATAGCGCCAAAGCGCACATCAGTGCCAGGAACAATGAGACGCCGATCAGTATGTACTTCGGCAAGTCCAGCGAGATGCCATATTTGGCCAGGTCGATCGGGGCGCTAAGATTGAAGGAGGTCATGTAATAACCCAAGCCGACCATGTAGATCACCGCCATGATCAAACCGACGATGGTGGCCCCTATCAGTTTGCCTAACACGATGGAGTTCCTACTCACCGGCAAAGTAAGCAGCGTTTCTAGGGTCTTGTTCTCCTTCTCCGTCCCCATTGAGTTAATGACCATGCTGCCACCATAGATGATGACCATCATGACGATGAGCGGCATGATCAGGCTTTGATTGGAGATCACGCTTGCGATCGAGCCGGGACTGATGCCGAGGATCAATTTCCCTTTGAAGTCGGTGCTATCAGCCCTCGTGAACGGCTGCAGTATGACCGATGAATTGCTGGAAAGAGAATTGTCGATCAGGTGGCGGGAGAGCTTCTGGGACGTTTGGCTCAATACAGCCTCTAATGGCGCGGTTTTTAAGGCATCGGCCAATCCCGCTCCTCGCATGATCCAATAGATACTGATGCTCCCCGGGTGATTCGAAGTGATGTTCGAGTCGAACGACGAATTGATCACTATGAGGCAAACGCCGCCCTGGTCCTTCACCGCATTGATGCCAGCGATGACGTCGCTCTGATCGTACGCGATCTTCGCTTGCGATGCGATATTGTCGTGAACGAACTGCGACAGAGGCCCATTGCCTTGGTTGATCAGTCCGATGGTCGGCTTCTCGCTCAGGACGTTGGTCGATCCACTGATCGCGGTGCCAAGAGACGCGAAGACCACGGCGATGATGATGATCGGAATCAATGTCGCGGGGGTCAGGAGCTCCTTGACTTCCTTCATGACCAGCTTAGAGGTGTTGCTCATTTGACCACCTGCACGAAGACTTCTTCGATATTAGGAGCGTTATATTTCTGCTTCAACTCTTGGGGCGTGCCCATTTCCACGATCCTGCCGTCGTCGATGAGAGCGATCCGATCACACATGAGCTCCACCTCCAGCATGTTGTGCGAGGACAGCAAAACTGTCGTTCCTTGGGTGGTGCCCCGCTTGACGACCTTACGCATCTCTTGTGCATTAAGCACGTCCAGTCCTGACGTCAACTCATCGAGGATGGCCAGCTTCGGCCTGATCATCAATGCCCTTGCGACCAGTAGGCGGCGTGCCATTCCTTTGCTGTAGGTATCAACCCGGTCGTCGATCCGTTCGTTCAGGTTGGCGATCTGCAATCCTCTCTCGATCATCTCGTCTTCCGCCTCCCCGGACTCAAAGAATGCCGCGATGAACTCCAGGTATGCCCTCCCAGTCAGGTTCTTGTATGCTCCTGCGTCCTCTGGAAGATAGGAGATGATCTTGCGGATTTGGGCAGGCTCTTTTACAAGGTCGTGCCCAAAGATATTCACCTTCCCGGAAGTGACCCCGAGCAACGTGGCCATGATCCTCAACGTGGTCGTCTTTCCTGCACCGTTGGGGCCGATTAGCCCGAAGACCTCCCCTTCGTTTACATGGAAGGTGATATCTCTCAGCGCTTGCAGTTCCCCGTACTTCTTTGTAAGATTGTTGACTTCAATGGCGGCCATTGGCCTACCTCCTCGAAGGCGAATCCAACTAGCTAGGGTGATTTATGTCGAATAAATAAAGCTCTTCTAAGCGCCTCCCGAATTGGTGCGCTTGGTTTGGGCCCGATGCGTCTGCTCTTCCGCGGCCGAGACGGTATTCACCATCAACATGGCCACGGTCATCGGCCCGACGCCGCCCGGGACCGGAGTGATTGCCTTAGCTTTCCTGGAAACCGCTTCAAAGTCCACGTCGCCGACCAATCGGTAGCCTTTCTTTGCCAATGGGTCTTCTTCGCGTGTCACCCCGACATCGATGACCACTGCCCCATCCTTTACCATGTCCGCCGTAATGAATCGGGGCTTTCCCATGGCCGCTATCAATATGTCCGCTTGCCTTGTAAGCTTGGCTAGGTCGACCGTCCCTGAATGGCATATGGTGACCGTGGCGTTTGCGCCCTTGGCTTTCTGAACCAGTATCGCGGCCACCGGCTTCCCGACCAGGTTGCTCCTGCCGACAACGACCACATGCTTCCCGCCTGGGTCGTTTCCAGTCCGCAAGAGGAGCTCCTGGATGCCATGAGGGGTGGCAGGCAGCAAGCCAGGGACGCCGATCAGCATCTTGCCGACGTTCATGGGATGAAAACCATCGACATCCTTGGCCGGGTCGATCCTAAGGACAACTTTATTCTCGTCCAAATGGGACGGCAAAGGCGATTGCACCAGTATGCCATGTATCTTCGGGTCAGCATTGAGATAGTCAATTTGGCGGATCAACTCTTCCTCTGAGATGGTCTCTGGTAGATTTATCTGGCGGGAATAGATGCCAAGCTCCTCGGCCGCCCGCCCTTTTCCCCGCACATACGATTCGGAGGCAGGGTCGTTGCCGACCAAGATGACCGCCAAACCGGGAGTGACACCGCTCACCTTCAATCCAGATATCCTGAAAGAGAGCTGTTCCCTGATCTGTGCCGCGATTCTCGTCCCGTCGATGATCTGAGCCACCATTCGCTTCCCATTTCCATGAGAAGTTAGGTGCCGTATGTACTTTGCCTTCCCATGCCAGTGAGCATCGGGCGGTCATGATATCCGTTTTATACAATCAGTTTCATAGGCGTTTGACTCGAGGAATGATGTTGAGGACGAACATAGAGATCGCTCAGGCGGCCAGGTGCAAGCCGATCGAGGAAGTGACGAGCAAGATCGGTCTCGGCAGGGATGATATCCAATTTTATGGCAAGTATATGGCCAAGATACCGTTGGACGTCCTGAAGCGCTTCGACGACAGGCCCAACGGCAAACTGATCGTAACCAGCGCGATCACGCCCACTCCAGCGGGAGAGGGAAAGACCGTGACCACCATCGGATTGGTGGAGGCACTAGGCAAACTGGGATTGAAGGCTTGCGGGGCGCTCAGACAGCCCTCGCTAGGTCCGGTATTCGGCACTAAGGGAGGAGCAACTGGAGGAGGACTTGCACAGGTGTACCCCATGTGGGACATCGACCTGCACTTCACTGGCGACATCCACGCGGTCGCAGCCGCTCACAATTTGCTTTCGGCCATCATTGAGAATCTAGTGCAACGGGGGAACGAGCTGAACATAGACCCGACCCGCATCGTCTGGAAGAAGGCGATCGATATGAACTGCCGCGAATTGAGGCATATCGTCGTCGGTCTTGGGGGTCGGGGGGACGGTGGAGTGCCGCATGAGAGCGGCTTCATCATCGCCGCCGCTTCGGAGATCAGCGCCATCCTCGCATTGGCGACATCCATGGCCGACCTGAAGACACGGTTGGGGAAGATGATCGTCGCGTATACATACGACAAGAAGCCGGTCATAGCCATCCAGCTAAACTGCGTCGGCGCGATGGCGCTGTTATTGAAGGAGGCAATGAAGCCGAACGTGGTGCAGACGCTGGAAGGGCAGCCCATGTTCATCCATGGCTTTCCATTCGCCAACATCGCCCATGGCAACAACTCCATCCTGGCCACCAAGTATGCCTTAAAGATGGCCGATTACGTGGTCACCGAATCCGGTTTCTCATCAGAACTGGGAGCGGAGAAGTTCTTCGACATAGTCTGTAGGGAAGCAAAGCTCCGACCGGACTGTGCGGTCCTGGTCGCATCGATCCGCGCCCTCAAGATGCATGGCGGTTGCCCGTTCGATAAATGCGACGTCAAGAACCTGGAGGCGCTCGAGAAGGGTCTGGCGAACTTGGAAAGGCACGTACTGAACTTGCGTAAGTTCGGCATACCGGTGGTTGTCGCGATCAACCATTTCTCGACTGATACTGTAGAGGAGGAAGACCTCATCATTGAGCACTGCAAGGACCTCGGGGTCAGGTCTGCGGTCTCGCATGTCTTCGACAAGGGCGGAGAGGGTGGTCAGATGCTGGCCAAGCAGGTCCTCGCCGCAATCAAGGAGAACAACAACCATTTCAAGCCGCTTTACGAACTCGATATGCCTATCAAGAAGAAGATCACCACCATCGCCACCGAACTTTACGGAGCGATGGAGGTCAAGTTCCACGCCGAAGCGGAGAAGGATGTCATGGAGCTGGTGGCGGCGGGATATGGAGGGCTTCCCGTCTGCATCGCGAAGACGCAGCATTCGATCACGGACGATCCCAAGGTGAAAGGCGCTCCAATCGGTTGGACCCTGACGGTCAAGGAACTGCAGGTTTCAGCCGGGGCGGAATTCATTGTGGCTATCTGTGGCGACATCATGCTCATCCCAGGCCTTCCCGGGGCTCCAGGGGCGATGGGCATGGACGTATTCGATGACGGCAAGATAATCGGCCTCTACTGATCAGCCTTGACTGGCCTTGATTAGCCTAGCCACAACGCTGGAGGCAACGACCGCCAGATCCTCCGTTGCGAGTGTCCGAGCTGCGGACTCGTCGAAAAGCAGGTTCGCGGCCGGGGCGACCTCGTCATCCCCTTGCCAGACTAACGCCACGACCGGTAGCATCGGAAAGACGAACAGCTTGACCGCTGCAGTTGCCATCTTCATTGGCTCTCCGCCGAGCGCAAGTCCTGCTTCGTTTAGACTCTCTGGACTATCTCCGAACGTATCGGTCAACCGATCGATGGAGCGTTTCTTGAAGGCGGAATAGTATACTTCGCCTCCGGGCGCCTGAGAGAACGAGATAAGATTGCCGGTCGGCCTGGTTCGGTCGCAGCCGAGAAGGTAGTGAAGGGCGAGTATCCGGTCGAATATGGCCAGCTCATCGGGCCCGATGCGCATGCTCCTCGTTCCTATATCGATCTTCATGCTCTGGTTGAAAGTTGGCAATGTGATCTCGGAATTCTGGAAGGTAGCTCCCGCTCCATCGCACAGCTCGTGAATATTCGAATCAGTGAGTTTGCTCCAGGCCAAGTCCAATGCTGTCCTGTATCTCTCGTCCGGTGCGCCGATCTCGGCCATGCTACCCGTCTCCCAGATAATCTTCGATCTTCCGGAACTTAATCCCTTGGTCCAGCATCCCTTCCAGCACCTTCCTTGTCTTCCCGACCTCGATCTTGCACTGCTTTGCATCAAGAGGCCCGCTTCGGAACGTCTCCGTCAGATGCCAGGAATGCGTGGCTAGGACAAGGTAACCTGAACGGAACGAAGATGCCAGTCCAATGTAGTCATCTGCGGTCCTCTTCCCTTCGTGCATCGGCCAGAGGTAAGAGACGATCTTCTTGCCCTGGCCATCCTTTCCACAGGCGAGCGGCACCTCGAAAAGCCCGCTGTCCAGCTCCTTCGGCGCGATCTTGCCATCGATCATCTTCTCGGTCTTCGAGGAATCATAGGTAAACCCGGCCTTGGCCAAGGCACCGAGGCCAATGTCATCAATGTGTTGGTACGGGGCGCGGAATCCGGTGGGAACGCGTCCTAGGATGTCGCGCACGATCGACCTGCTCTCCTTGGACACCTGCCCTACCTGTTCTCCGGTCAAGCATATGCCGGTGCTCTCGCCGGTGAAATCCTCATGGCAGACGCCGTGGCAGGCCACCTCGTGCTTACGCAGCAACTCCCTTACGTCAGCATGATGAGCGATGTCCCGAAGCGCATCCCCCTCCAGGAAGAAGGTCGCATGAATGCTCAGATCGTCGAGGAGCTCAGATAGTACTCGGAGTCCTTTTCCAGAAGAGGCGAATCGCGGTGTGGTGTCCAAGCCAGCTATCGCTCTCGACCCAGCTTCATATCGTCCTCGCTCTGCCAGGTTGGCATCCCGATCGACATCTACCGTGAAGGCAGCGTAGCGCATCGAACAACTATGGCGCACAGCGCTAATAACGGTTAGCAGCGTGGCTCTACCCTGGAAGCGCCGCTCTTCCGGCAACTTATAAATAACGCAGGAGTGGTCGCAAGCCTGGCATGCCAACGTGGTGGAAATGNNCCTATATATAACGCAGGAGTGGTCGCAAACCCGGCATGCCAATGAGGTGGAAATGAGGAAGGTGCTGATAATCGGCGGGGGGACGGCAGGACTGAGCGCAGCGCTAAGTCTGGCCGAGAGGGGTGTGCCCTCGGTCATCGTCGAGAAGAAGGCCTTCGGCGGAATGGCGGAGGACCTCGCCTGCAAGGGGAAGATCGAATGTGTCCGCTGCGACGTCTGCCTGGCCCATAACAAGGTAGCTGAGATGAAACGATCCCCCCTGATCGAGAGGATCGTACCAGCCGAGGTCCAGGATATGCTCGGAGAGCTCGATTTTTTCCTGGCAACAGTCACATCGTCATCCGGAAAGAAGCAACAAGTCACCGCAGGTGCGGTCATATTGAGCGTCGGCCTTGAGCCGTTCGATCCTCATCTTGACAAGCGTCTGAACTATGGCTCTGTAACGGGGGTGATCACCGCCTTTGAGGCGGAGAAGCGATTGCTCCAAGAAGGCCAACTAGCCCTAGCTGGAGAAAACAAGACAGCGAGGAGCATCGGCTTCGTTCAGTGCGTCGGCTCGCGCGATATCCGTCTCGGGGTCGATTATTGCTCCAGAGCATGCTGCAAGTATTCCCTGAAACTTGCCCAGCTTCTCAAGAAGCTCGACCCCGAAATCGAGATCTCATATTACTTCATGGACTGGAGGCCCTGCGATGCGCAAGACGATCTTTATGTCTGGGCGAAGAGCTCTAGCAAAGTTGAATTGGTCCGGTCCAGGCCATCCGAGATCGTGCTGGGGGATGATGGCAGGACGGAGGTCCGGTTCACATCGCCGATCGGCGAGAACGTGGAATCGAGGCATCATGACCTCATAATCCTTTCTCAAGGGATCCGCCCCGCTTTGGATTCTGGGCCGGTTTGTGATATGCTCGGATTAGAAAGGGACGAATTCGGGTTCGTCAAGAGCCTGGAGAGCAACCCCTGCGTAACCAATAAGTCGGGTGTCTTCGTGGCCGGCTGTGCTCGTGCCCCAATGGATCTGGTCGACGCCTCAAATGATGGTGCCATCGCTGCCGGCAAAGCATATGCATTTCTGGGAGGCAGGAGATGAGCCCTGTTCCACTTCGATCGCCGGAATCTTTGGTCAAGACGGAGGTGGTCAAAAGGGCGGTTGTGCTGGGGGATGGGCTCGGCGCCTCCATTATCTCGCTTGAGCTTGCGGATCAAGGCTTTGATGTCGATCGGCTGATGCCTGGCAACGAGCCGATGGATCTGGCTTTATACGCGTTCCCTAGCGAACTTAGCCGAAATGTAGCACTGGTAAAGATGAAAAGCCTTAGCTCCACGCCAAGGATCCGATTGCACCGCGACTGCACGGTATCATCTGTTGCCGGATCGGCTGGTGATTTCGAGGTTTCTTTCACCGAAGCCAAAAGCAAAGGAATCATCAAAGGAGGGGCCGTCGTGCTCGCTCAGGATCCTGGCCTGGCAGCAGTGGATTTGGGGCCAACGGTCGTATCGAACTCCGAGATGAGACGTATGATCGAGGGCGATGAAACGATCCCAAGAGTCGTGGTCTTCATCGAAGGCTCGGGCATGACAACGGCCTGCCCTGCGCAAGGATCGACCGCCTTCATCGAGAATGCCTTGGAAATCAAGAGGAAAAGGACAGATATCCAGATCTATGTTCTAACTAAGGACATTCACGCGCCCGGCGCATTCGAACGAACCTATCAAGCAGCTCAAGCAAGTGGAATCGTATTCTTCCGAGGAGATTTCTCGTATCGTTCATCGCAGGACGAGCCCAATTGCATGATCATCAGGGATCCAGTGGCGGGAGAGGTGAAGATCCGCCCAGAACTCATCGTCAGGGATGAGGCTTTCGACCTTGGCAGCAATTCTAATTTGGCCAGGAAGCTCGGTCTCAGCGTGGACCGGGAAGGCCGAATCCTTAGCATCAATACTCGGCTTCATCCAGGCGAGACGATAAGGGAAGGGGTTTTCGTTTGTCATGGGCTTGGAGCAAGCATCCTCGCCTCTGACAATATCTCCGAAGCATGCGCTATCGCCTCCTCAATCTCCGAACTGCTTTCGAAGGATTTCCTGGAGCATGGAGCGGAAGTGGCCTTCGTTGACAAGGAGAAGTGCTCCGCCTGCCTGGCTTGCGTTCGCATTTGTCCTTACGATGCGCCATTCATCGGTGAAAAGGGGAAGGCGGAGATCCGGATCGCAAGCTGCCAAGGCTGTGGGATATGTGTCAGTTTGTGCCCGAGCAAAGCCATCGATCAGAGCAATTGGACCGATGCTAAAATGAGCGCGGAGAGCGAGATCGCCTCCAAGGGGGCAAGCGGATGAGCCAGACGAAGCGCATCATCGCCTATTGCTGCGAGCATGGCGGGATGGGAGCGGCGGAAAGGGCAGCAAAGGAGCAATCGCAATTCGCTTCAGATGTCGTGATAATCTCGGTCGAATGCCTTGGAAGGGTGGACCTATTGCATTTGCTTCAGGCATTCCGGGAGGGAGCTGACGCAGTGTTCGTCGCCGGCTGCCTGGAGAAGAACTGTCATCATCTTTACGGGAACGTCGAAGCAAGGAAGAAGGTGGACCAAGCGAAGCGCGTTCTTGACTCCTTAGGCCTTGGCGGTGACAGAGCAGAGATGTTCAACCTAGCATCGAACCAGGGACTCGAGTTCAAGCAATCGGTGGATATCATGATCGGACGAGTGGAAAGATTAGGCCCAAATCCTTTGGGGGCTAAGAAATGATAATCGGCGAGCAGAAGCCGTTGAAAGAGATATGCGACATCCTCGAGGGGCATCATCGCATCCTGGTGGCAGGATGCCGCTCCTGTGTCGCCATTTGCCTGGCCGGTGGAGAGAAGGAAGTAGGGATACTGTCCGAATCGCTGCGACTGCATTCCGACCTAGCGGGCAAGGGCTGGGAGATCGACGAAGTGACCGTCGAAAGACAATGCGAGAATGAGTGGGTGCGCGAAATCGCTCCCAAGATCGAGGGCAAGGATGCGGTCCTCTCCATTGCCTGCGGCGTCGGCGCCCAAACCATCCAAGCGATGTACCCGAAAGTGCGGTCGCTGCCTGGATTGAACACGTCCAACATGGGCGCGCCTATCGAACCAGGGATCTTCATGGAGCGATGCGGGGGATGCGGCGATTGTGTGCTGCATCTGACCGGTGGAATCTGTCCGATTGTCCGATGCGCCAAAAGCCTCCTGAACGGTCCATGCGGCGGCTCGCAGAACGGCAAATGCGAGATAGGGAAGGAGACGCCATGCGCCTGGGAGGAGATCTATCAGAGTTTGAAAGAACTGGGCCGCCTGGACCTGCTGGAGGCGAACATCCCGCCCAAGGATTGGACGCCTAGCCGGAGCGGAGGGCCGCGCAAGATCGTCCGCCCAGAAGCGGTGATGAGCGAGACCGAACGCCAACTGAGGGGAGAGAGATGAAGGCCGACAGCAACCTAGAAAGAATATTGACCTCTGGCAAATTTGCGGTGACGGCGGAAATCGGTCCTCCGAGGTCCGCGAGCGCCGACCTGGTCCGAAAGAAGGCCGAGGAGATGAAAGGTTCTGCCGACGCCTTCAACCTCACTGACAACCAGACCGCCATGTCTCGAATGTCCTCCATCGCCTGCGCCGTTGTGCTCATGCAGCAGGGGTTGGAGCCGGTAGTCCAGATGACGTGCCGTGACCGCAACCGCATCGCAATGCAATCCGATGTCCTTGGGGCCAGCGCATTGGGCGTCCTCGACATCCTCTGTCTCTCAGGCGATCACCAGAGCTTCGGCAACATGAAGGAGGCGAAGAACGTCTACGACGTTGACAGCATCCAGGAGCTGATGATTCTTCGCAAGATGCGGGACGAAGGTAAATTATGGAACGGCGATGAGCTGGACGTTGCCCCGAAGCTGTTCCTCGGCGCGGCTGCGAACCCGTTCGCCGACCCCTTCGAGTTCCGAGTGACAAGGCTGGGGAAGAAAGCGGCCGCCGGGGCGGATTTCGTCCAGACGCAATCGATCTACGACATGGAGCGCTTCGAGAAGTGGATGGGATTGGTCCGAGCTCGAGGGCTGCATGAGCGGGTGCACATCCTCGCCGGGGTGATGCCTCTCAAGTCGCACAAGGTCGCGCTTTACATGAAGAACAAGGTTTCCGGAATGATCGTCCCGGACGCGATCGTGGAACGCATGAGAAACGCCAAGGACCCGAAAGAAGAGGGCGTCCTGATCTGCGTGGAGCAGATCGATCACCTGAAGAGCATCGAAGGAGTCCATGGAGTTCACATAATGGCGGTCAATTGGGAGGAGATCGTCCCCCGGATCGTGAGCGAAGCTGGCCTGACCCCACGCAATCGATATTAGCTTCTCTTCATTGGTGGCAGTTCCAACCATTTAGCTGATACTATTCATTTTCAGCCGCCCAAGAGTATGGTCACTGCTACGATCACAACTCCCAATACGGTGATGGTCAGGGCCCAACGTATCCTATTCATCCCTTCCCGACCGCCGGAGACGTAGCCAACGATGAACAGCATTGCCACGGCGATGATATTGGACAGCCTGATGGCAAGGTCCAATTTCAGGCTGAGGACGAAAGGCACCATCGTGGGAAGGACGACCATGAATGAGATCAGGAAGCTGGCGGCCCCGCCGAGCACATCGTCTTTCTTGACGTGCTGTCGCTTCGGCGCGGCGTGATTGACCGTCAGGAATATCTGCTCGGCGATCCGGTCCTTCTCATCCTTTTCGAGAACTCCGATCAAGGAATCATCCAGCTCGTCCTCGATCTGGCCGATCGCTTCCTTCTTCGACTTGTTCTTCACCCTGGACACAAACCGTACGTGGTGATTGCGCTCGTGAACGCCGGTCAGGACATAGATCACCGCATCGACCATGCCCCAGGCGATGCATGTTCCCAAGGCGGCGGTAAGTAGGGTGCCCGCGCTTTGTTGCTGCTTCGAGACAGTGATCTCGATCGCACTGATAACAGTTAGAACGAGGATCAGGCCATACAGTGCCTGTGAAAGTCGTTCTGACGGCGTCAGGTAATCGCTGATGAACTTCCTCATCGGGTTCTTAGGCATATTCCATCGCTCGGTGCTCGACCATTAGGCACTCGACCTATCATCAATCCTTCTCATTCCGAAGAAGAACGCAAATGCGCCAACCAGCAGCAGCAAGGCCGCCAGACCGAACCCCAATTGGAAGGAGACCAAGGTGACCACAATTCCAGTGATCAATGGTCCGAGGGAATGCCCGATGTCCATGATCGAACTGAGCACGCCGATGGCAGAGCCATGAGCGCTGCAACCGGCGATCTCGCAGACTAGCGCGGATGTTGAAGCAGTAACCATCGCAACCGTGATCCCGAAAAGGACCGAGAGGATAGCCAAGGATATTGGGTCTACGGCGAAGGGCATAAGGAGGATCACTACCGAGCCAGCCAGAAGTCCGACGATAATGCTCGGTTTCCTGCCCCTTTTGTCTGAAAAGCGGCCCATGAACGGCTTGGTGATCAGCATGCTGATCACCTGCACTCCCATGATGGCCCCGATCTCCAGGCCGTTCATGCCTAGCGAGAGGCAATAGAGCGGGAGGAAGGCTTCGAATGTTCCCATGGCGAAGTATTGGATCCCCTCCATGGACGAGGTGAGCAGGATGCCGCTGTCTTTCACGACCTCTTTCAGGGCTGCGATCATGCTTCCCTGCCGTCTGATCGCGTGCGCCTTCGTAAACGGCTCGTCCCATCGGACCAGGAACGCTAGGACCAGGGCGATGATGGCTGTTACGCCACATACAATATAGAGGAGACCAAAGTTGGCAAAGTAGATCAGCGCGCCACCGGCGAATGGCGCCGAGAACCTTCCCACCATCGTGAACGAGGAATAGGTGCCCAATGCCTGGCCACGCATCTCGGCAGGGTAATGGTCGGCGATAGCCGCCATTGCCACAGGCATGAACATTCCGGTGGCGAATCCATGATAGAAGCGAATTATCCCCAACTGCCAGATCTCCGTCACAAAGAGATAGGTGAACGGGGCAGTGGCGAAGATCAATAATGAAATGAACATTACCCGCTTCCGTCCATACTTGTCGGAATAGGCGCCGGCAAAGGAGCTTATCAGTATTCCCGGGATCGGACTGATCGCCGAAATCAAACCGACTTGAGCCGCATCCGCACCAATGCTTTGGGCCAAGAGCGGCAAGGCCGGGTTCTTGGACATGGTCGAGGTGAAAATGACCAGGGCTGCGATGGTCCCGATTATGATGAGGAGCGGACCGCTCTTGCCAACCGATGGCTTCACGGGCCGTAGATTCCAGTATGACATAAATATCGTTGCTGTTGAGAGCTGATTGTTGGACTCGCCATCATCCGGTCTTTCTATCAATAGGAGGCGTCAGGCTCGAATGAAATCGTCGCAATAGAGCTTCTGGTCGAGGAGTATCTGCGCAGACTTGAGGGTCTTCATCAGCTCCGCGTCCTCCGGATCCAGGATCGCTGCGCTCAATCCCGCGCCCATCAGCATCGCCAAGTAGGTACGGTTCAACAAGCTCCGGTCCTTCGCGCCATTGGATACATTGCTCAAACCGACCACCGTCCGGGGCGCCGGGTCATTCAGAGTATGGAACAAACGTAGCGCTTCGATCACCTTGACGCTCTGGTCCTGCGACGCTTTGGTCGGAAGGACCAGCGGGTCTAGGAAGAGGCGCTCGGGCATGATATCGTGCTCCATGGCCGTAGTTATCATGAGCATGGCCATTTCCGCTCTTGCCTCAGCCGAGTTCGGTATGCCACGCTCGTCCATGGTGAGGCAGATCACTTCTGCGTTGTACTCCCTCGCCAAGGGGAAGAGCTTCTCCATCCTGGCTTTCTCGGCGGTGGTCGAGTTGATGATGACCCGGTTCTTGGATGCCTTCAGACCTGCGGTCATGGTCTTGATGCCAGGGGTATCTATGCAAAGTGGGACTTCGGTCACTTCTTGAACGGTCCTGACCAGCCATTCCATCACCTCTGGACCGTCCTCCCTGCCAGGGCCGGTATTAATATCCAAGGCTTGGGCGCCGCAATCCAGCTGCCTGATGGCATGGTCCTGGATCCATTTAGCATCGCGGCTGTCAATCGCCTTGGAGACCGATGCGAAGAGGCCATTTATGCGTTCGGAAATGAGATACATTCGTCCCACCAGATGCCTCGTTAGGTAGGGCAAGCATAAAACGATTGCTGCTCGTGCGCTCGGGAAAACGTCCCTTCAAAAGAACTAACTGGCACCGTTTCATTGAGTCTCAAAGGTGAGGTTTATCTGCAAGGCCGCAATATCCCTCTGGCACACTGTTCTCATAGTATGCCTCGCTCGATAAAATGGGGGAATTCACTTGGTCAAGATCGGAACAGCGCTGATAAGCGTCTCCAACAAGGAAGGCATTACGGACTTCGCGCGCGGCCTGAAGGAGCTGGGCGTGGAGATAATATCCACGGGTGGCACTGCCACCTTGCTTGAGCGCCACGGCATCAAGAGCACCGGGGTCTCTGAGCTGACCGGGTGGCCAGAAATGCTGGACGGCAGGGTGAAGACCCTACACCCCATAGTCCATGCTGGGATACTCGCCAGGCGTGACCTGCCCGAGCATATGCTCGTACTGGAGAAGATGAAGATCAAGCCCATCGACATGGTGGTCGTGAACCTCTATCCGTTCAAGGAAACGGTGATGAAGGGCGCTCCTCTAGAGGAGATAATCGAGAACATAGATATCGGTGGCCCATCAATGATCAGGGCGGCGGCCAAGAACTATCGTTCCGTCGCCACCGTCACGAATCCCACGAAGTACTCATCGATCCTCGAGGAGATGCGTCCCAAGGGACAATTGAGCGAGAATACTCTAAAGGAATTGATGCTGGAAGCCTTCCGATCTACTGCCGTCTATGATGCCACGATCGCATCCTATCTCGGACGGACGTTCCCAGGTGAGATATTCCCCGCGACTTACGCTCTGGGCATGGAGAAGGCCTATGACCTTCGTTACGGAGAGAACCCGCAGCAGACCGCCGCCTTCTACACCGATCCTTTTTCGGTGGGCGTGTCTGTCGGAAACAGCGAGAAGCTGCACGGGAAGGAGATATCCTACAATAACATCTTGGACCTGGAGTCGGCGCTAGAACTCTTGCGCGAGTTCCCGGACGAACCCACCGCAGCGGTCATCAAGCATACAAATCCCTGCGGAATCGCCTCTGCTGACACGATTAAAGAGGCATTCGTCATCGCGTACGATGTCGATCCACTGGCCGCATACGGCTGCGTGATCGGCCTCAACCGCGATGTCGACGCCCAGACGGCGGAGCAGATCGCCGGGCACTTCGTGGAGTGCGTCATCGCTCCAAGCTATACCGCTCAATCCCTCGCAATTCTGACGAAGAAAAAGAACATCCGACTGCTGAGGACGAAAGGGGAGCTGAAGCAGGACGAGATGCCGGAGCTCAAGATGAAGAAGGTAAAGGGCGGGCTGCTGGTCCAGACCGCTGATGTCAAACCCCTCGATCCAAGTACTCTCAAGGTTGTCAGCAAGAGAGCTCCGACCGCGGAAGAGATCAAGAGCATGATCTTCGCGTGGAAGGTCTGCAAGCATGTCTGGTCCAACGCAATCATCCTGGCCAAGGGAAGGCAGGTGGTCGGCATCGGCGCCGGTCAGATGAGCCGGGTCGATTCCTCGATGATCGCAGGACACAAGGCTGGCGAGAAGGCGCGTGGCTCAGTTATGGCTTCAGATGCCTTCTTCCCCTTCCGAGACGGAGTGGACGAAGCAGCGAAAGTCGGGGTCACCGCTGTCATACAACCTGGGGGATCGATCCGCGACGAAGAAGTGATCAGGGCAGCCGACGAGCACAATATGGCAATGGTGTTCACCGGAGTGCGCATCTTCAGACATTGAGCAAGCGATAGGTTCATTTCCCACTGGAATCCATTCCGAGCCGGGAGAGTCATGAAGCGATCAATGGGCGCAAAGAGCCTAATCTATCCGACGCCGGTCTTCGTCATCGGCAGCTACGGCGAGAAGGGTGAACCGAACGTCATGACGGCCGCCTGGGCGGGGATATGTTGTTCGAAGCCGCCGGCGATCTCGGTGTCGCTGCGCAAAGCCACATACACCCATGGCAACATCACGAGGCGGAAGGCGTTCACCGTCAACGTGCCCTCTGACGGCATCGTGGTCCAGGCGGACTACTTCGGGATGACGACGGGGAGGGAGGAGGACAAGCTGGCTGCAGTTGGTTTCACCCCGGTCCGCTCGGAGCTGGTCGACGCTCCATATATCGAGGAATGCGCCATGGTGCTTGAGTGCAAATTGATTCAAACGCACGAGATCGGTCTGCATACGCAGTTCATCGGCGAGATCATGGACGTTAAGGTGGACGAGGAGGCGCTCGACAAGGATGGTATCTGCCGCATGTCCAAGATCAGGCCATTCCTCTATGCTCCGGACGATCACAATTACTACAGTGTCGGCAAGATGCTCGCCAGAGGGTTCGATTCGGGTAAGGCGATCGAGCGGAAGAAGCGCAAGTGATTAGCCTAATAGAAATCATTCATCGAGTCACCGGACCAATGGGCAAGCCTCGGTCCCGCAAGCCTGATACTCCAGCTGCAGGGTACTGTGAGAGATCTTGAATTTGGTTCGGAGCATTTCTTCGCATTCTTTGATGATGCAGGAGCAGGCGCTCACTGGCTTATCGGCGACGAGCACGTGGGCGCTCATAGCATAGACGCCTGAGCCTAACGTCCAGATGTGGATGTCCTCTACATCCAGGACTCCGGGGACCTTTTTCATCTCCTCCCCGACCTTGATGCGATCCAATCCGCCAGGCGCGAATTCCAACAGGACATAGGTGGCTTGCTTGATGACCTTGTAAGCGGAGTATAGGATGACCAGGCTGATCAGGATGGAGATCACTGGGTCCGCAATCCTCAGGTCGAAGAGGTAGATGAGCACCGCGCCGATGATCACCCCGATCGAGGAGAGCATGTCCCCGAAGATGTGCAACGATGCGCCCTTAACGCTGAGATTATCCTCGGCCTTCCCCCTTAATATCAATATTCCAGCAATGTTAGCGATGAGCCCGATCACAGCGACAACGAGCATCAGCGGGGCTTCGATCCCCACCGGGTTCTGGATGCGCTGGACCGCTTCGTACATGATGATGAAGGACGTTGCGGCTAGAACGATGCCGTTGACCAGGGCAATCAGGATCTCCACCCGAACGAAGCCGAAGGTCTGTTTCTCGTTTGGCAAACGCAGAACAATGTAGGACGCCCAAACGCTCAGGGAGAGGGCGACCACGTCGGTGAACATGTGGCCAGCATCGGATACTAGCGCCAAGCTGCCGCTAACCAGTCCACCGACCAGTTCGACGAAGGCGAAGCTAAGCGTGATGCCCAGCGCCAGAAGCAATGCTTTGGAAGTCGTCGTTCCGTGTTTGTGGTTCAACCCCGAGTGGTCATGCATTCGAATGCCCAACGTACTCGATGATTTGAGTATTTTACGCTTCTGATGTTTGGATCGGTCCGAGGAGCAGAAGATTAAGTATCGCTAAGCGAATCCTTCGAACTGGATGAAGTTCAAGATTCGATTTTTGCCCATGGGGGTCGAGGCGAGCGCCGACAGCGAAACCAACCTCCTGGACGCCGCTTCCGACGCCGGGGTCGACATCAACAGCGCCTGTGGGGGGAAGGGGACCTGCCACAAGTGTAAGGTGCTGATCGAGGGCGTTTTCGAAACGAGGAGTAGAGAAGGGATCGATGCCCGCTCGCTGGAGGAAGGATACCGCCTCGCCTGCCAGACGACGGCGCTGGGGGACCTGAGTATCTTCGTTCCAGAGGAATCGAGACTGGGCGCGCACAAGATACTGGAGCGTCATAAGGCGGCGGCGGTCAAGCACCTAAGCCCGATGACCAGATCGCGCCAGGTGGTCGTGGAAGAGCCGACGCTGACCGACAGCGTTGGTGATTTCGAGCGCGTGCTCCGTGCCCTCGGAGTGGACGATGCCATCGTACCCCTATCCGAGCTGAAGAGGTTGCCAGGGCTGCTTCGGGGCAACAAATGGAAGGTGGATGTCGCAGTAGCCTCAGGGGATCTGGGCAACGGGATCATCAGCTTCTCAGAGCCCGGAAGGAGCAATATCGGCGTGGCCGTCGACATTGGAACGACAACGGTTGTCATTTCACTTCTCGACCTGGTCTCTGGTGAACTGCTGAGCACCGCTTCCGAATACAACCGCCAGATGAAGGCCGGGGACGACGTCATCGCCCGCATTTCGTACGCGGAAGAAGGCGGCTTGGCGGAACTCAAGGATCTGATCGTCGGCACAATCAATCTGCTATTGAAGGAAGTAATCGATGCCTCAGAGGGAACGGTGGTCAAGAACGACATCACCAGCTTTTGCATCGCCGGCAATACGACGATGATCCATCTGCTCCTTGGCCTTGAACCGAAGCGCATCCGCTACGAGCCATACATCCCGGTGACCAATATTCCGCCGTTGCTTCGCGCGGGCCAGATCGGGCTCGATGGCAATGAGCAAGCGTTGGTCTACTGCATCCCAGGAAGAGCCGGCTTCGTCGGCGGCGACATAACCGCGGACGTGGTCGCGTCCAGCCTCCACAAGAACGATCCGCTTTCGCTCCTCATCGACGTGGGTACAAACGGGGAAGTTGTGCTCGGTAACAAGGAGTTCATGGTAGCCTGCTCGACCTCGGCCGGNNTTGAGCGCATTGCCATCTCTCCAAAGGAGGGTGCCAGCTATGATGTCATCGGAGGGGGCCGTCCGTTGGGGATATGCGGCTCAGGCCTGATCGACATCGTGGCGCAGCTCTTCAAGTCAGGGACGATCGACAAGAAAGGCCGCATCCAAGACTTCGATGACCCAAGGGTAAGGCGAACAGATCAAGGAGCTGAGTATGTCCTGGTCCCAAGCTATATTGGAACGAAGGAGATCAAGCTGAGCGATGACGACTTGGCAAACATATTGCGCACCAAGGCCGCAGTGTTCGCCGGCTGCCAGGTCTTGCTCCGCTCCTTGGACCGCAAGATAGAGGAAGTGCAGAGGGTGTACGTCGCCGGCGGATTCGGCAACTACATCGACATCGAGAATGCAGTGACCATCGGCCTGCTGCCGGACCTCCCGAGGAAGCGCTTCAAGTTCATCGGCAATGCCGCTCTGGGAGGAGCGGTCCAATGTTTGTTATCGGCCGAAAAGCGCAAGGAGGCCCAGGAGGTCTATGATTCTCTGACGTACCTAGAGCTCTCCACCTCTAGCACGTTCTTCGATGAGTTCTCCTCGGCTAGCTTCCTGCCGCATACTGACCTCGGCCTATTTCCGAGCGTCAAGAGGAACCTGAGCTGACGGAATGCGGAATCGGAAAGCTTATTTGCAGCGGTTGGAATGGAGAAGCGATGGACTGGGAATGCGTGCCAGCTTGCATCGGATCGTTGCCCCATGAGAACCCAGCGGAAGCGGTCGATCTGATCGTTCGTTGCTTAAGGCAGGTCCCATATTGGCCTCAGCTCCCGACATTGGGCTTCGGCGAGAACATGTACGCGCAGTACTCGACCAAGCTGCCTGGAGTCGACATCGACGCCAAGGCGAAGCGCATCACCGTCGACCTCATGGACTTCGACCCAGAGCAGTTCTATCAAGCGGTATTGTCCGAGGATCTGGACTATTTCACTTACCCCAAAGAGAACTTCCATGGCTTCTATGAACTTATGTCACGCCGGCTCCCTTCTGGCCTCAAGGCGATCAAGGGGCAGGTCACCGGCCCGGTCAGCCTCGGGCTGCAGATATTCGATTCCACCGGCAAGAGCGTCATCTATGACGAGGCGTACTCGGAGATCGTCCGCAAGAACCTCAACTTGATGCTGCGCTGGCAGGAGCGAGAACTTGAGAAGAAATGCACTAGACCGTTGCTCTTTCTCGACGAGCCTTCTCTCTCTCTTGTTGGCACCCCATTCGCGGCTATATCGCCGGAAAAGGTGACATCCTGGATAAACGAAGTGCTCGAGAATGTGAACTGCATCAAGGGGCTGCATTGCTGTGGCAACACCGACTGGCCGACAGTTCTGAGGACGAACGTTGACGTCCTGTCATTCGACGCTTACAATTATGGTCACACGATATCGCTGTATCCATCGGAGGTGAAGCACTTCCTGGCGAAGGGCGGCTGCATAGCCTGGGGCATCGTCCCGAACCAGGAGGACGACCTGAGGCTTTCGACCGTTGCCATCCTCGTCGAGAAGCTTGAGCGCGCCATTGAGCCATTGGTGGCGAAGGGTGTAGATCGAGAGCTTCTGTACCGCACTTCGCTCATCACCTCTCAATGCGGCCTGGGGACAATTGATGAAGTGCTGGCGACAGAGGCCTTGCTGCTCCTGAACCAAGTATCAAAGGAATTGCGAAAATTGCATTCTCTGGGTGAATAGATGAGCGGTCGGATCGCCATCGCCGGGAAGGGAGGGGTGGGCAAGTCGACCATCGCCGCTCTGCTGGTCCGAGCATTGCACGAAAGGACTGGCAAGGTTGTAATGGCGGTCGACGCGGACCCTAATTCCAACTTAGGTGAGAAGCTAGGGGTCCGGGTGGAAAGGACCATCGGGGACCTAAGGGAGGATCTCCTGAGGAAGGCCGACGAAGTCCCTGTCGGCCAGAGCAAGCAGGATTTCGTGCTTTACCAGATGCAGCTGGCATTGGTAGAGGGAAGCTCCTTCGACCTTCTGACTATGGGAAGGCCAGAAGGACCCGGCTGCTACTGCTTCATCAATAATATCCTTCGGACTTTCATCGACTTGGCGATGGATAGGTACGATCACGTTGTGATCGACAATGAAGCGGGCATGGAGCATCTTTCAAGGCGGACCACGAAGCGAATGGACGCCTTCCTGGTGATCGCCGATGAAACCAAGGTCGGTGTTGAGACGGCTGTACGAATTATTAAGCTGGCGCGGGAAATGGGGATCGAGATAGGGCGTCCCACTCTGGTATTAAATAAAGTGAAGGGCTACGTCCATTCATCGGTCAAGGATATAGTCCAAGCATCGCCTTTTGAGCATGTCTTGGTTCTCCCCTTCGATCGCGATGTGGAGAGAGCTTCGATTAAAGGGAGATCAGTTATGGAGCTAGCCGATGCGAGCCAGCTTTACCAGAAGGTAAAGGCGCTGGCTTCAGAATTATGAGTATGGATGCGCGAGCAATTGGGTCGCGGGATCTGGAGGTTCCGGTCAGCGGCTCTTCAGGAACTTCGGTATTCCAGACGATTCCTTGGGCCCGACGATCACTTTCAATCCTGTTGCCTCTGCAAGCTTTCCGCTCATCCTTGAGACCATCCCTGGAATGATGATCTCGCCGCTCTTTGACTTCTCCTTCACTCCGGATGCTTCCAGGCAAGCATTAACTGATTCCGGGGTCAGCTTACCGGCGGAGAATGCGGTCATGACGCTCAACCCCTCGGTATCGACCACTAAGAGCCAGATCGGCACCTTGGACTTCTCGATGTCCGAAAGTACCGTGAAGTAAGTGAGCGAGAAATTGGTGGTGAAAAGTACGGCCGAGCTCTCGTTCGGAGCATTGACAGGATAGACGCCCGGCTTCACCTGGATAGGAACTTGAGGGTCGGTGTAGATGTTCTGCCTAAGCACGAACAATGGGTGCGCACGAGCCTCGCTGAGCTCGTCGAACAGCACGATGCTACCATACTTCATCGTCGCCAACAAGCCTTTGAGGATAGCAGGCTCCCCGCTCCCGGCATCGACAAGAATAGGATATCCAAGCCCTCGGAACGTCTTCTTAACCGAGACCTTTCGAACGATGCTAGAGCGCTCCAGAAGTTGCTTCATGCTTCCCGCTTCGAAGTCCAGAACGATGTCCTCGATACCGGACGATTTCACCAACTGAACCAAATTGGCAAGCGCATCGAGCCCTTTCCCTTCGCTGACCACGAGAGGGCAATTCAGGTCTTTCGCCACTGCGGCCATTTGTACATGGTTCGTCGCATTCGCTCCAAAAAGTAGCGGTCGCCTGATGGAAATCGCACCTGCCGCGGCCTTCATGGACTCGGGTGATCTGGAGACGAGAACGATTGGCAAATCGGTTTTTGCAGCTACCGCCTCTGCGGCTTCCTTGAACCTCTTGGCGTCGGAGCTGTCGTTCTTGACGGCGATAGCGTCGAATCGAAGTTCCTGCCCTACGCGTTCGAACTTGATGTTGGCGATACGCTCCACCTTCTGGGCGATCGCAGAATCATCGAGCGCATCGGAAACGGTCAACGCATAAGCGGTGGGATGGAAGAAGCGCTTCTCATGGCGGTATAGCTCGGTCTCGTCGCCCATCTCGATGACCTTGTTCCCGGATCCGAATTTCACCAGGCGGATCGGTGGCGCGGCGGAGGCCGCCAGAACGGCAAGAGCCTCTTCCGAGAGGAACGGGCAGTCCTGCAGCTTCGCCTTGGAATTGGCGATCTGCATCGCGAATGCCAGGCAGGTGGGGTAATTGCACTTGCCGCAGTTCTTCTTCGGGAGCAGCTTGAAGATCTCGATGGCCGTCGGCATTCCTAATCGCCTCCGGTCAGGTCTTCCATCGCTCGCCTCACGATCGCCGAGGCTCTAGGGCTGCGCATTATGAGTATGTCAGCCCCGGCAATCAGGGCTGCCAGAGCGGTAGTTGTTTCCCACCATGTCGCTCGCTCGGCGATGCCATCGGGGCCGGGGATATCCTCGGTCGCTTCCTTCGCCTTCCATGAGGCGGAAGTGTCGCATATCAACGGCACTTGCAGCATCCCATCGCCCATGAATGCTGCCAGCCTAATTCGCTCCATAACCGAATACGAGTATTCCAGCCCCATGCCTAGGGCGGCCATAAGCGGGTCCATGACGATGGCGTCCTTCTTGACCCCGAAATCGGTGAGAAGAATGTTGATCTGCTTGGCCAGATTGATGTCCAAGTTCGAGAACGAGATGATCGCGTGGTGATTGGCCATGGTCGCGGCCGCGATGCTCTTGTAAGCGGTATCCTCGGCGTGACCTATCAGCAGTCGCTCCTTGGAAGCGATGTTGCTGACCAGCTCGAAGGTCTTGGCATCCCGCTCCTCGATCCCGCATCCGTAGACGATGATTGGGACTTTGACCGCCTCAAGAACCCTCTTCACGGTCTCGGCGGCCTCATGAGGCGAGCGGTTCGCTTCGTCCGGGCTCGTCGAGACCAATTTGATGCAGATTATGTCCGCGCCGAATTTGTCGACCCAGGCACGAGCCCATGCCACGGGGTCGTTGACAGCCTCACCGAACTCTGACCTGATAGGAGCAGGCAGCTCGGAGATCGAATCCAGGACCTCTCCAGCGATTAGCGGTCGATTGGGCATCACGCCCTCATAGGAAAGGAACGGCATGCCAGTCTCGCTACCTGTCCGGAGCGCGATCGTGCGCGTGCCGCCATTCTCGGCCGTCGCCCCTAGGGTGACCTCGCCGATCTTGCCAGACCATTTCTCCTTCGGTATCGGGACTTCAACCATTGAACGACCTCACTCCAACAGCGAGCGCATCTTGAGGGCAGGATGATCGACCTCGATCATCCAGTTCGCCAGGCCTTCCGCGTCGGTGGTTATCGTCTCATCGGCGATCTTGTCCAGGAGGTCCGGAACGCCCAATTCCTCTGCCCGCTTCCTGATGCCATCGGCCATCGCGTTCTTGAGGTCCTTTGGCATCCAGGCTACGCGGAGCAGACCCCCATCTGCCGAGATGAACTTTTTGCTGAGCAGATATTTCCTGCCTATGCCGATGAATCCTGGGGTCTGCCTTCCCCCACCTATGTTCCCTGCCAAGGTGGAGAACTTCATTCCCACTGGGGTCATGCCGGGGTATTCGCGGTTGACCGCGATCACTGCTTGAGCATCGGCCGTCATGGCGACAATCACCTCGAAACAGCCGCAAGAGGTCATGGGGAACTCCATCAGGCTGTAAGCGTTGAAACGTTCCAGCTTGCCATGGCTCAGTTTGATGACTGCCTCGTTAACGCCCGCCCATTGCCCCTTTCTATCATCTATCGCCTCGCCCTTCTTGATCGGTTGGTTGGGGCCGGTCGGGGATATCTCCCGGCTTGCTTTCGCATCGAGCCAGTTGATCGCTCCGCACAAGCCCAATCGCTCTGGGGTGATGATGCAGATGTGGTCTGGCGCAAATGACTCACAGAGCGCGCATGAATAGTAATCCTCAACGCTCTCGTCGGTCAATCCCGCTAGGCGTTGATCGCGTACTCGATATTTCTCCAACGCCTCTGGCAGCAGCTTTAGCGCCTCCGTCTCATCCGTTATTATCGTGACTTGTACTCTGGAAACGATGTTGCCGAACTCCCCCTTGATCTTCGCCACCAGGATGTCGCCGAAATGCCTGAAGAGGAAGCCCGCCTTCACCGAGTTCTTGCTTATCCGCACCCAGATGGTGTTCCTCTGTCCGGTGTGCCATGCGCCTTCGGCGAAGTTTATGAACTGGTGGATACGCCTCTCCAGAACCGATTCGAAATCGGCCTGCATGTTCTTGCCGTAGACATCGATGACGATGGCAAGCGCGGTCTTGCCACCCTCTGGAAGCTTATCGATGTCATTTCCGATGAAGGTGATCTTGCCATCCTCAACCTCCGCCTCGGGCTTCTGACGAAGGATCTCGAATGCCAAGGTATGGGCCGCTCCACCAGCCTCGATGTAAGTATCCGGCCTTCTGACCGTCTCGCCCTCGAACGCCGGTCCGTAGGCGACGGGCAAGGCAACTGGCGCCAGCCTCACTTGGATCCCGCGCAGCTCGATGGCCGTCTGCAATAATCGATCATATGAGGACTGCGAGACGAACTTGTCCGGGATGCCCTCGACATCTTGGTCTGTAATGGTCGGAGCGCCATTCAATAGCGCGGCGAATTCCGCTCCAGCCTTAATGGCATCGATCGGGCCGAGCTGCAACACGAATACCTTCGGCCGCTTGACCAGATATCCAGCCAGCCTTTCTCTGTCCCCCTTCTGTACGCCTCCGAAGGTCAGGGCGACCCTGATCGCGAAGTTGAGAGCATGAACCACCTGGGTGAACTCGCCTATCGGGTAAAGCCTCAGGTCCAGGCCGGTTTTGATGCCCTCGTCCTGCAACTGATGAATGGTATCGAACGAAGCGAAGATCAGCATGCCCTTGGATTGGCAATCTCTGACTATCTTCGCCAATCGCTTCGAGTCCTCCGCCCTGCCGACCAGGACGGCGCATCCAGGGATGGTGTCGTCCACGATCGCTATCCCTAGCTCACGAATGATCTTGTCGGGAATGAACCCGCAGAAGGCGGTGCCCTCGTACGGCCGCTCGTTCCTGATATATCTCAATGATTCGATGATCTCCGCTGCCACCATGACCGCCTCACCGGCGGCAAGCGCCCCTTCCAGATCGGCCTTCTGCGTAAGCCCAGCATGAGCCTGCTGCAAGGCGGGGGGCATGTCGCCGAGGCGCAGGACCTCCCTTCCTTGCCAGGCAAGGATCGCCGGGAGAGCATAAGCCGTCTCCGGGAACTCGACGGGCTCGTCGTTGCCGTAGCGAGCCATTGCAGCATTGAGGAGCTGGTCGGCATAGCCGGTAGCGATGATGGCGCCATGGATCGCCTTCTGGAACAACTGCTCCTGTCCGAGCTTGTCTCCTCTTGGCACATGGTATTCATGGTCCAGATCGAGCTTCCAGCGCCTCCTTTCAATCTCATTGAGGAGCTGTTTGGCCGCCCGCCTCGGATCGGCCTCGACGATGAAATTGCCGCCGAATACGTCCCGCGCTGTGTTGGTGAGCACCTCTGCCACCATCGGAGCGCGGCTCAGGAAATCGATGCCATCTATGTGCACGGGCAACCCAAGTGCCACGCTCCATGCGCCGATGCTGATGAGATTCTCTCGAATGGCGCCGGGCGCGCTTACGGCCAAGGGCAGTGAGCTCAGGTCAACATCCAGGCGGTGGGTGATTGCAGTGGCGAGGTCCATCACCCGGGTGACTTCCGAGCAATTGCCGACATGCCAGACGGCTGGAAGATTAACATTGTTGGCTTCAGAAATGTCCGTTATGAACGATCTCAGCCCTGCTCCTGCATACCGGTCCACTGATGCGCTGGAGAACATCCCCTCTCTAGCGAACCCTTTTGCTACGCATCCAGCTGAGAGGACGAGAACGTCATTCCGCAGCAATTCTCTGACCATGGTACGATGATGTTCCGAATCTGATTCGCTGTTGCAGCCGATGACCAGCGCGATGCCTCGAAGCCTGCCCGCTTGGAGCGCCTCAATAAGATACGAAAAGGGATCCTCAGGAGCAAGCTTGGTGAGGAGCCTTTGGATCTGTTCCAGCGAGAATCCGATCACGATATCGTTTGCATTTTGGTGCTTCTCAATCGCTGGCGAGCGGCTTCTGAAAGCCTCGATCGCGGCTTCCACGATAATGTTGGCGTTCTCATCAGCATCCTTTTCGCTGAGTTGCAGGCGGGCCCAAGACCCCGCTCCGGTGCATGCGCCTTCCTTAGCCAAGGTGATCGGGTGGCCAAGATTGTTCATGACCAAGGTATCCGCCAAGCCAGTCAATAGCGCGAGTTCGGCGGTCAGACGATTGTAGCGAGCCGCAGACTGACCTGATTCGCTTGGAGGATCGCGACCGGTGCGAACGATGTTGATGCCGGCCGAGCCTGCCTCAATTGCTTTTTCATGATTGTGCCGTGCTGCCTTGGCTATCTTCTCGGCCAAGGATCGGTCGAGGCTGTCGATGACAACGTTCACCGCTTCAGGCCTAAGTTCCTTGGACTTGCCATCTGTCCAGGAAAGCCACGGCGTGCCATGAACAATGTCGGAAAGATCAGTTGAAATGTGCATGCTATCGTAATCGGCGATGGAACAGGCGATCCCTTCGAAGACGATTGCCATTGGGTCGGCCTTGCCTTCAGAAGAAGCCCTGGTCACGACCTTCTGTATCGCGCCGTCGATGTTGCTCGGCATCAGTCCGCTATCTGTCAAGGCGGCGTGCCGTTGCTTGGTGACGATGCTTGCCATGAAGCTCAAAGCGCCTTTGGCGCGCGAATGGTCTCCGAGCGCCTCGTTGGCGATCAGCTTCGCGGTCTCCTCGGCATTCTGGCGCTGTTGGTCGATCCCCAACCTAAGGGCGATAGCATTGAGCTTGTCCAGATCCATCTTGCGCGCCTTCCCAAGTGGCTGAATTCCGGCCACCAGCCCCTCTATCAGGCGGCGGCTTTGCTTTGAGTGCGCTGCGGTAGTGTTCGCGATCGCGATTGCCAGGCCGAGGGCGGCGATGGCTTCGTCGTCGGCGACTC
The DNA here is from genome assembly GCA_003135935.1 of Methanomassiliicoccaceae archaeon. Lineage (GTDB taxonomy): Archaea > Thermoplasmatota > Thermoplasmata > Methanomassiliicoccales > UBA472 > FEN-33. The sequence continues at coordinate 8,246 of PNBI01000104.1, read as the reverse complement.
CATTAATGTTATTGGAACGTGGTTGAATTCTGTCAGGGCGGTTCGGCATTTCGCAAATTCCGCCTTGAGGCGAGATCACNNCCCAGATATCATACAATTTGTCATGATCTTCTTTCCGAGAGTGCAACTCGGAGTTGCTATCCGCTTTGGTAGATGCGGCTCTGCGATCAGCTCTATTTTCGGTAGGCATCCAATTATGCTCCGTCAGGTCGGCAATTACCCTCTGGACCGAGGTGGATTTCGTACACCGTCCCATTATAAAACCCTTGGCTTCCAGGACATTTGATGTCAATAGAAAGTCGAATGGGCCCTTTTATGTCGCCCTGCTACCTACTTATGAATGGAGTCGGTCTTATGCCAAGTTCTACAAATGCAGGCTTTGGAAAGAAGAAGTCACCGTTTGCCCATACCTATTCGATAGTTGCCAGGGATCCAGCAACCGGGGACATGGGAGTGGCGGTGCAGAGCCATTGGTTCTCGGTCGGGACAGTGGTCACATGGGGGGAGGCCGGGGTCGGGGCCATTGCCACCCAGGCCTTTGCAAACGTCTCCTTTGGGCCTCGGGGGCTGGAGCTGCTCAGGGAGGGAATGGGCGCCAGGTCCGCGATCGATATCTTGATCGCATCGGATGAGGCAAGGGAGATGAGGCAGCTGGCCATCCTGGATTCGAATGGAGGAGTGGCCGTGCATACCGGCAAGAAGTGCATCCCCTCTGCCGGTCACGTGATCGGCGATGATCATTCCGTTCAGGCGAACATGATGATCAACTCCAAGGTCTGGCCGGCGATGGACCGGGCCTTCCGCTCGGCGAAAGGGTCGCTGGCGGAAAGAATGCTCCTGACATTGGAGGCAGGCGAGAGGGCGGGAGGGGACATCAGAGGAAGGCAGTCCGCTGCTCTGCTGGTGGTCAGAGGCAAGTCGACCGGCAATTCCTGGGAGGACCGCCTGGTCGATCTCCGGGTCGATGACAGTCCACAGCCATTGGTCGAATTGCGACGGCTGCTCGATATCCATAACGCCTACGAAAGAATGAACCAGGGGGACGTCGCATTGGAAAAGGGGAATATGGCCCTGGCGAGAGAGCACTATTCCTCGGCGGAGCGCCTCTTTCCCGAGAACGAAGAGATGCGCTTCTGGCACGCGGTCACATTGGCCAGCAATGGGTTGCTTGAAGAATCCCTTCCTCTTTTCAAGAACGTCTTCCTCAGGAACGAGAAGTGGCGTTTGCTAACGAAACGCCTGGTCCCGAATGGCGTGTTGCTGGTTAACAAAGGCGGACTATCCCGAATATTGGAACAATGCAAATTGCCGAAGGCGACCTTGCCTCAAAGTACGATTCGGGTGAAACGGAATGACAAACGAATAAAACATAGATGAATCGTAGGATCACGTCAAGCCTGAATAGTGAAGCAACCAATTCAATCAAGCGATCTCAGGGGCTCGGGCTTGTGGTTCGTAAGGACGTCCCATCATCTCGCACCAGGTCTTGAGGTCCACGCGCTTGATGTTGCCCTCCTTATCGTAGAAGAAGATCTGATAGTAGAACAGTCACCATTGATTGAACTCCAGCATACGTAAGAACGTCTTGATCGCATTTTCCTTGGGCACTATCAGGACCAAGCGAGCTCTTCCTTGCATATATGCGGGAATACTCAGAAACGCGACGGGGGGAACAGAGGCTTTCCTCGGTCTCTATGAACTCCTTGCTCAGCACAAATCGGTCCTGGCAAGCCGTGAGTATGCCTCTTCCACCCCTGACCTCGATCTCGACCGTTGCCTCTGGATAATGTTCCCTGATTTCTTTCAGCGCCTCCTCTGCTCGGCGCCGAGCAACCTTTTCTACCAGCAAGCATTCGCGGTCATTCGAGACCATTCACTCACCCTATGTCAGATTCGACCAAATCGGATACCTATATGGGGTTGATTGAGAGAAATAAATCCCTTTCTTTAAGCATTGCCATCGATTCTTTAGATCGTCAGAAGGAGCCCACATAATCAATATATTGAAACGGCCAAAGAGGCAACTATGACGACGACAAGCGAATCTGGATAAGACGAAGTAGCTGGCATGAGCAAGTCTTCCTCATCAAACACAATGTCTGGCAATGCCGAATGCGAAGAAGTTAATACTATCTGCTTTCCTCAAATAGGAATGGTGAGGTTTGCATCTTGGCAGAGGAAGGTATCAAATCGAACTCAAAATCCAGGATCGAGTCTCTTTCAGATCTAGTATTTGGGCTTGCGCTTTCCATCGGAGCAATTTCCCTTTTCGCCAATTCCCCCAACACAGTTGGTGCCCTTCAAACAGACGTGGTGGAGTTTGGATTCAGCTTCCTGATCTTGATTTCTGTGTGGACGCGATTCTCGAACTTAATGGAAGTGCTCCCCATTGAGACGCGAAGCACGCTCATCCTCAACACCGTTTTGCTTTTCTGCGTTTCGCTAGAACCCTACTTGCTCAATCAAGTTACTACGCACTTGGGTACAGAAGTTGGCGGCCTCCTGGATTACTCGAGCAGTTTATATGCGGTCGATATGGCCGCGATGATGTTCATCCTGGCGATTCTGACGCATCAGTTGACGAGAGAGGAAAAGGGATTGGTCCCATTGGGCTCTCTGGGAAAGTACAGGGGACTCAGGAATTACTCTTTGCTATGGGGTGCATTATTCCTGCTAACGGTACTTCCGCAATTCTGGGTATTCCATCTCCTTGGCACACCGCTCAGATTCTTTTTCTGGGCAGTGCCACTGATCGCATCCATAATCTTTGGGACTCGCCGTTTGTCATAATTGTCGATTCCCCCTAATCGCTAAACAAATTCTATTTTATGTCACCATTCCCAAGAGCTTCCACTTGGACCATTGCGATATATCCTACATGCTCAAAGATTATTTATCAGCCCTCGATACCTCTAACATGGGTGTCTGGTTATTGTCCCAAGACAATGCTAGATTCCGGTCCAAGGGGTAATGAAGGTCTTGGAAAATGATAAGAAATCCATCGTCCAAGACAATTCTCCATTGCCACTTAGAAGGAAGGGATGAAAATGGCGGAGACTTCAACCAGTGCAATAGCGAGTCCGGACGAGACCTACCATCTGAGCGAACTCCTTGGAATCAAAACGCTATGGCATGACAAGAAAATAGGGAAACTGGTCGATATGGTCATTGTCGATCATGATAAGTACGCTGAGGTCACGCACATCGTCATCTCCCGTCCATTTGGGAATCCGATGCTGGTGGTGCCTTGGGCGTCGGTCACTTCTATCAACAACACGCAGGTGATCATCAACTCCAACGACATTCATGCCTTTGACGGTGAGCCACCGGAGACCGCACTCCTGGTCGCCGATCACATAATGGACAAGAAGGTCCTGGACATCAACGACTCCGAGATCGAGGTAGTCTATGATCTGACCTTAGTGAAACGCCGCGACAAACTGTACGTCACCGCGGTAGATTCCAGCCGTTATGGGCGTATGCGGAGGATAGGCCTGAGGAAGACTGCCGATAGTCGGGCTAGCAGCCACGTTGGCTCCAATGGGGATGTAATCCCTTGGGTCTACGTTCAACCATTGCCACCCAACATCACGAGCTTCAAGGGGGACGTCAAGCTCAAGATCCTCAAGGAGAATCTCTCCGATGTCAAGGCAGTCGACTTGGCCGACATACTCGAAGATCTAGACCAAGAGCACAGGGTCATGGTCTTCAATCAATTGGACACAGCGCACGCCTCAGACACCCTCGAAGAAATCGAGCCCAATGTGCAGAGGGAATTGGTCTCCTCATTAGCGAAGGACAAGGTCGCTCTGCTCATCAAGCAAATGACGCCAGGACAGGCAGCGGATCTCCTGGCGGCGTTGCCGCATTCCGATATGCTAACGTTTCTCAATGAGCTGGATGTGGATATGGCCCTCAAGGTGCGCTCCATCCTCGAAAAGCAGGAGGAGCATGTCACCAACTACGCCACATCTCTCTTTGTGACCGTCCCACCTGACATCACTGCCGAGCAGGCCCAGAGCGAATATCATCTGATTGCAAAGCACAAGGACGTTGTCATGTACCTTTATGTGGTGGACGACAGTGGCCACCTCCAGGGCGTGATCGACATAAAGGAATTGCTGGCGGCTGCTGATACATCGCTGCTCAAGGACCTTATGATCGAGAACGTTATCTCTCTTAGGCCTTCAAGCACGCTGAAGGAGGCTTCGGATCTTTTCAACCGATATGATTTCAGGGCGATTCCAGTCACGGACGATGATCATCGGATAGTAGGCGTGGTCACCTACCGCGATGTCATGAAGTTGACCCATCACTTCATTGAATGAAGTATCCTCCTAGCCGACTGAAGTGGCGAATTTGAAAACCAGGATGGCGACCACTAGGATCAGATAGAGTCTCAGCATTAGTAGGGCAATGCGGACCAATCTGGTCATCTTAATTCTAGGTTGCTGATATTTTCGCGTGATGTCAACGAACGGTTGGGCTTTATTACTGAGCCATATCCGCAATCCACCTCTCTTCCTATCGACCATTGCAGATCACCCGACCCCTCCCAGCAGACCAGGGAACATGGCGGTGATGGCATACAATAAGGAAAGCATGATAATCGCGCCTACAATGCTGAAGCCGATGATGTTCTGCCTTCGATTGTTCTTGTACTTGCCCATCAGTTCCTCGTTATTGAGCAAAAGCAATAGGAAGACAAGCGCCGCCGGAAGCAGCGTGACCGCTATCACCTGGACAAAAAGCGTGACGGTGACTAACACATGTTGAGAGGAGATGAGGACCATGGCTCCGGCGCTTACCAACATCACGAAGTAAAAAAGATGGAAACCGCGCGCCGCCCGGCGACTGCTGTTCAGAGAGTGAGCCCAACCGAATACCTCCCCGATCGCCCAAGAGCTGGCAAGGGAAATGCAAATCGCCCCCAATAGGCCTGCATCAAATAGTCCAATAGCTACCATGGTGCCTACTAGATTGTTCTCCTTCTGCAGGGCTACAGCAGCTTCCGCCGCACTATTGACTGGCTGCCCCAAAAGCAGGGTTCCGGTGACGACGATTAGGAATACCGCAACCAAGACGGTAAGGACTGCCCCCAAGGCAGTGTCCATCTTCCCGAAGGGAATGTCCTTGGGTTTCATCCCCTTATCTACAACGGAGCTCTGCTGGAAGAACAGCATCCAGGGAGCTATGGTCGTGCCGATGTTCGCCATGAGTAAAAAGACCAGCGCTCCTAGCCCTTGGGATGCGGGTAAGTTGGGAATGACCCCTCCCAGCACTTGGTTCCAATCTGGATGAACCATGATCGCCGCAGGGATGTAGATCAGATTGAGCACGCAGAAAACAAGGACGATCTTCTCCCAGGTCCAATACTTGCCATTCAGCACCAGGGCCATCATGAACACGCATACGAGAACGACTGTGATCAATGGCGGTATCCCGAATATGCTGAGAGCGGCCGTCATTCCAATGAATTCGGTGATTAGTGTGAGCCAGTCCGTCAAAGCGAGGTCGCCAAGAGAGAACCATCCCCAGAAAGCTCCGAAAGCGTCGAATATGGCTTCCGCATGGCCTCGTTTGGTGACTGCTCCTAGTCTCACTGTCATTTCCTGCACGAAATAGGCGACTGGACCTAACAAGATGAGAAACCAAATCAGATTATAGCCATAGGTTGAGCCGGTGACAGTGTAGGTGGTAATGCCACCAGCATCGTTGTCCGCCACCATGACGATGATTCCGGGACCGGCCATAATCAGATAGATCTTCAGCGTCTTCCAGAGCTTGCGGTATCGGTAATACAGGCGAGCTCCGAAGCTCAAAGAGGACTTGCTCGTCGGCTTTTTTGTGGACTCGGCCAAAAAGCCATTCGAGGTTTTGACCGTCGTTGGGACTGAGCTGCCCTGGCCATTGATACCTTGCTTGATCTCATCGCCGGCGTTCATTCTCGTCACACTGAGCCAGTGAAACAGATCCCGGTTGGCGAAGGACGATTGAAGCGTGTGGAGCGCTAGACTGTGCCATCTCGGCGATCGAACACGCTCTTCGTCCAGTTTCGGCACCGTAGAACGTAGAGTGAATGGCCGGGGACCGGTCACTCAGCTGCTTTGGGCGGAGCCTTAATCCGGCAACGCCTGTTCTACTCATTGGCATCTCTCGATGTTTCTGGGCAGCAGCCTATGTTTTTACGGAAGCCTCACCCAACAAGGTGTTCTGCTTTACACTTGCACTTTTCGGATTTTGGCAATCATGTAGCAGAGGATAATTATTTATTAATTCGCTGAGACGCCCGCGATGCTTTTATTATATTCAAGCCCTACAAACGACCCTTTGAGAATAGAGGGCATGCGCATTGTCTGGTCAAAGTGCTTATCTTAGTTCACAAAGAAGGCATCGAGGGTTCGCAATTCGAACGTCTTGGTGCAATTTGAAATAAATCAATCCAGAGATTATTATTCCGGTTGAGCATGGCCAAACATTCTGGCGCTTTATCATTAGCTAGATGGTAAAAAATAATGCAGAGGATGGTCATCTTGGAGTATCTGGCTTGAGTATTAAAAAAGGGGGATAATGGAAAGGGTTTGTATCGAACGCTCTACGGCTTCTTCTTTCTGTTCCTCATGTACATGAACAGGCCGATGAGGATGATGACGACCACTAGGATGCCGATCCCTGCATACAGGGCGTCATTGTTGGAGCTCGCTACTGCGCCGCTCTGTGGACCTGCACTCTGGGTAGTGGACTGTGTGCCAGCTCCAATGGAGTTAATCGCGACTATGTAGTAGGAATATGTGTATCCCACCGTGACATTCGTGTCCACATACGATAAGGAGTCAGCTTGTACGCTACCGACTTGCGCATATGCACTTCCATTGTTGCTGCGGTAGACCTTGTAGGCCGAGATGACCATTCCGCCATCGTCAGCCGGCGCGGTCCAGGTCAGAGTGACCTTGTTGGTGCCGGCAGTGGCTGTCATGTCCTGGGGAGCGGAAGGCGCAGTCGGACTTGTCGCAGTGCCCGTCGCTTCGTTGGAAGCAGAACTGTTCCCATAGGAGTTGCTCGCTTTGACGAGGTAGTAATAGGGTGCCCCGGGAGTCACCGATGTGTCCAGGTAAGTTGTCTGCGTAACCGTCGCTATGGGGGTAATCCCCTCTCCTCCAGCTGTAGTGCCACGATAGATTAGGTAGTTCGATACACCAGAGCCTGGGTTGGCAGGTGCCGTCCAACTCAGACTTATCCGGTTCTTAAGGCCGTTCGCCACTAGATTAGTTGGGGCTCCTGGTGGGGTCGGGTTCGCCGATGGTGTCGCTGTGGCCGTGTTCGAGGCCGCACTCGATCCAACCGTGTTCATGGCCTTAACAGCATACACGTAGGTCTGACCGTTCGTGACGGATGTGTCATTGTAGGACAGAGTGTTTGCGTAATCGTGCAACGTCAATGAGTCAGCGGTCGCCCCACGCCAGATACTGTATTCCGTGAGCGCGGGATTGCCTGCATTGGCAGGTGCAGTCCATGTTAGGATGACATAACCACCATGACCTACCGCCTGTAGGTTCGTTGGCGCACCTGGTACTGATTGTGCGGAGGTGGTCGCCTCCGCCGTCGCCTCATTCGAAGGGAGGCTTGATCCCACAGTATTGACAGCCTTCAGGACGTAGTAGTATTGGGTGCCAGGGGTCGCTGTCGTATCGTTATATGTTGCTGTGTTCGAATCAAAGGTGATGAGCGGGCTTCCATAGCCGCCTGAGCTTGTCCCCCGGTATAATGCAAATTGTGTGAGGGGCGGGGTGCCGACATTTACAGGTGCGGTCCAGTTCAAGAATATGAAGCCAGGACCACCCATCGCCACTAGGCCGGTCGGCGCTCCAGAAACAACAGACGTGTTGGATAAGTAAGAACCCATCATCAATCCAGACCAAAGATGCCCTGGGGCAGGGAAGTTCGAAGCATAGTATGCATGACCAAACAGACCGTGCGTACTAAATATCCAAGAGTCCGCCTGAACGCTCGTCGGAGCGATAAGTCCATAGAAAGCCATGTCGGTCAATGAGTCGCAATATTGGAACACCGTATAGCCGATCGTTGTGACACCACTTCCTATGGTTACGGAGGTCATTCTATTGCAGAATTGGAACGCATTGTTTCCGATGGTGGTGACGCTGTTGGGGATCGTGACGCTCGTCAGGCTGGTGCAGCGATAGAACGCCCAGTCCCCGATGCTTCTGACGCTGTTGGGGATTGTCACG
>PNBI01000125.1 GCA_003135935.1 Methanomassiliicoccaceae archaeon | reverse complement strand
TACATTGCGGGGGGTGGGGGGAAGGTACAAGAGAGCGATGGCGTTCGGGCCTTGGGCTTCGTGGATGACCTTGACGGCCTGATGTCGGCGGCGGATTTTTGCATTGCGCCGATCTGGAGAGGCGTGGGAATACTCACAAAGGTGCTCGACATGATGGCATCTGGCAAGCCGACCGTGGTCTCAGCGCTCGCCAAGGAGGGCATCCCTGAGCTGGTCTCAGGGTCAAACTGCTACATCGCTGAAGACCGGGACGCTTTCATCAACGCGGTGAAGGCATTGGTCGGTCGAGAGGACTTGGCCGCGGACGTAGGAATGAAGGGAAGAAGGCTTGTCGAGGAAAGTTACTCCTGTTCGGTCATGAGATCAAAGCTCAACGAGATCGTCGACCGGACAATCGATCAGGAAAGGATTAGGTCATGATCGGCGTTAGCTTGGAATGGAAAGATTCGAGTTGGAGGGGCAAAGGATGAAGGAACGAAGGCTGACCCTGATAGCCCCCAATCGGCCATTCGACCTGGTTTTCTTCGGACTTATTTTGGCGGGCACAGTAATCCTTTCGATTGCTGGCATAGTCTCGGACCTACTCACTGCCATGGCGTTCCTTACCGTTTTCTTCATACCCGGATATGCTATGCAGGCAGCCATATTCCCTGCTGGCCGAATCTGGGGAGGCAACAAGAAGGTTCCGGACGGATTAGAGAGGCTGGCTATTTCGCTCATCCTGAGCTTCCTGGTGACGGCATTGACTACCACTCTGCTGGCCGGGGGCTTGGGATTTGTGCTGGTCGATATCAGCAAAGACATGGTGATATCGATCGTCCTGATGGTCACCGCGCTGGCTTCGTTCGCTGCGGTTGACCGCAGGTTGAAGGTACCGAAGGAACGTGCCTTCAATCTCGTTCTGGTCATCAAACCGATTGCCTTGAACAGATCGGAAAAGCTTTTCGCGGTGCTGGCGGTGCTTCTGGTAGCTGCTGCGGGCGTCAACACCGTGATCCAGCTGAACAATCCCGTCAAGAAGACCCCATTCACGACCTTTGCCATCTACGGACCGAGCGGGGATGTGGGGAGCTTGCCGAACAACTTGGTCGCTGGCAACGGTACTTCGTTGATCATGTTCATCGAGTGCGGGGAGAATCGCGCTACCCAATATAATCTGACCGTTTGGCTAAATGACAGTACTCCTTCGGCTCTGCTCCCCCTCGATCTCGGGAACATTACCTCCCTCGAGAACGGGACTAGATACTTCTTGAACATCGACTTGGCGGACGGGGAGATATGGACAAGGACATTAGAATTCAGCGTTCCGGTTCCAGGAGTTCACCAATTGCTATTGAACCTCGAGGCATCGGGCGAGCCATCCAAGCAACTATGGCTATGGGTTAGTGTCAATTAACATTGTTTCCAATGTGTCCAACGCATCATCGAACTTCCTCGAACTGATCTTGTGGCGCCTCCATACCAATCCGCTGCCGACCAGACCCAGAGCGATGACCGCGCTTGAGGACAGGGTTGCGACTGGTACCTTATCCATCATATTAGTTGATGACTGGACGAGCGCCAGTGTCGTGCCATTGTCGACGGCCTCCATATTCAAAGGCGACAGGCTGATAGAGCCGGAAGCGGTTCCTTCACCCTTCGCATTCGTCGCGGTCACGAAGAACAGATAGCTCTTTTCGTGATCGAGGCCGACCTGCGTCCAGGAACGCTCCAATGCGCTTACCGTCCCTGCCAATGCTGGGTCAGAACCATTGACGCTCATATAGACGGAATAGCTGAGGATAGGAGAGCCACCATCGTTCGACGGTTCGGACCAGGTTACCGTTGCCGACCCCTCCCCTGTCGTTCCGCCGATGTTAATCGGTTGTCCGGGGCTTCCCGCGAGCGTGATGCCGACCAGGGAGCTTGGCGCACCCTCTCCCACCGCGTTCAATGCATGGATGCTATAGCTGTAGGAGTGCCCATTGCTGACATCAAGATCGACATAGCTGCAGTTCGTCGCATGGACCATTGCCACTGAGAGCTCCGAGCCGCCATCCACCGACCGATGGACATCATAGACAAGGATCGGCATTCCGCCATCCAGCTCAGGCGCGGACCAGGTGACCGTAATGCCGTTGCCTCCATTAATCGCCTTAGGATCGACCGGAGCGGTCGGGACGTTCGGTATGGACACCGAGACAATGCTTGAGAGGGGGCTGCGTCCCACCCCGTTTATCGCGACTATCGCGAAGCAGTATTGGCTGCCTGGCTGCAAGGCCTCCGTGAGGTGGCTGGTTACGGAAGCTGACAGGTTGACGAGGTGGGACAGTGAATTTGGATTGGGTCCATAGAGGACCTCATAGCCGATGAGCGCCGAGCCATTATTGGAAGCCGGAGCTGACCAGACCAGATGAGCCTTGGTCCCTTCTGCGAACCCATTCAGGTTGAGAGGTACCGAAGGCTCCCCCTGCGGCATGACGGAGATGGGGGAGCAAGGCAATCCTTCGCGGAGCTGGTTGAAGGCGCTGATGGAATAGGAATAGGTCTCGCCATTTGCGAGGTTGGAATCATGATAGGTGAGAATGCCGGCGCTGATCTCGATCTTGGTTTGCTGAACGCCTAAGGTGCGGGTGATGCGGTAACCGGCCAGGGCGCTTCCGCCAGAGTCGGTGGGAGCGGACCAGCTGATCTGTGACACGCCATCGCCTGCTTGGATGGTCAGGTTGCGTGGTGATGTTGGACACGAGAAGTTGGTGGTTGCCTGCACTTCCGATGAGAGGTAGCCTTCTCCCACCCAGTTGAGGGCGGAGACCTCGTACGCGTAAGTGATCTCATTGCCGAGCCCTTGATCGCGGTATTGCAGGACCGTGCCGGTCGTTGCCAGCAATTGGAACGCTGCCCCTGAAACGGAGCGGTAGACTTTGTACCCGGTTATCTCCCCGCCTCCATCAGAGACTGGCGCTTGCCAGGACAAGAGCACCTCTCCATTGCCCGCTTGGGCCGATACCGAAGCTGGGACGGTAGGGATGGTGGCTGGCACGGCCTCAGCGCTTGCTGAGGAGGGACCTTCGCCGGCTGCCGTCACTGCTGAAACTGAGTAAACATAATGACGCCCGTTTACCAAGCCCTCGTCCGCGTAGCTCAGTCCAGCCACGGTAGTCAAGAGGGTCGGCTGCGAGCCTGCCTCTGATCGGTATATGCAGTAGTGGTCGATCGGCGAGCCTCCGTTGCTGGTTGGCGCAGCCCAAGCTAGGTCCACGGCTGTGCTCCTTGGGGTGGCGACGAGCGAACTCGGCGCGTTTGGCAGGGAGAGCGGCGTGGCAGAGACTGCGGATGAAGCTGGGCCAGCGCCCATTGCGTTTGTCGCCGTCAGATAGTAATCGTAGGTGCGGCCGTTGACGAGGCCGGAATCGGTATACTGACGATTGGCGGTTTGAGTGATCTGAGCCCAAGAACCGCCCGAGATCCTTCTATAGACCTGGTAGGCAACGATTGCCTTGCCCCCGTCCGAGGCGGGCTGTGACCAGCTCAGGGTGATGGTCGCATCGCTCGGCTGGGTCAAGAGGTTCGATGGGGAGCCTGGAACTGTCGCCGGCACGGCACTGCCGGATACGCCAGTGGCTTCGCTTCCCTGACCGTTGATCGCGAATACCTTGTAATAATAAGTTTGTCCGTTGGTAAGGCCACTGTCCTGGTAGGCCAGGGTGGTGGCAATTGTGATCAGGACCAGGTCGGTCGGGGTCGTGCCTCTCCAGACCTGATAGCCAGTGATCGGCGAGGCGCCATTGTCCGCTGGTGCGGTCCATGACAAAGCGACAGCCGAGTCCGATGGCGTAAGAGCTAGGCTCCGGGGGGAAGAAGGCAGCCCAAGCGGTATCACGGAGATGGCGGAACAGGAAGCTCCCGCACCGACCGCGTTGACCGCTCTGATCTGATAGTAATATGTGACGCCGTTCGTCAATCCCGTGTCCTCGAAACTGTTTGAGGCCGAAGTTCCGATGACGACGCAGTTCGTTGGCGAGCTGCCGCGCAGCACATCGTAACTGATTATCGCAGAGCCGCCATTGCTCGACGGAGCAGACCAAGACAGGACCGCCTTTTGGTTGGCCGCTTCAATGTTCAGATTGGTCGGAACGCCAGGCACGCTTGCGGTCTTCGCCGTGACATACGAGGTCGAAGCGCCTTCTCCTTTCACGTTTGCGGCGCTCACATCATAGCGATAAGTGGTGTTGGCCGCAAGGCCGCTATTGATGTAGCTTAGCTGGGTGATCCCGGTCGCGATCGCGACCCGGTTGCTGCCATCGGCCGCCGCCCGGTATACTTTGTAACTGGTTATCGCGGCTCCTCCATCGGACATTGGCGTCTGCCAGGATAGAGATACTTGCCCAACGCTGCCAACCGCATTGAGGGACTGGGGGACGCCTGGAACGGTCCTGTTGTCTGTTGCTAATGTAGTGAAGAATGAATTGTAGGTTGATGAGAGCGGGTTAAGTGCCACATCTTTCGCGGACGTGCTTATGCTCACGTTGCAACGACTGCCGTATGTCAGTGAGCCGCTCGGCGTGAAAGCGAGAACGGTATCGCCGTTCGACCATGCGATCGATCCTGCCACTGTCGCTCCGTGGCTCTCCAACCGGAACGCCGCTCCGGTCGACGCCTTGTCCATTGCCTCGCTGAACGTGATTGAAACGCTGCTGCCGAGTGCCACTCCCGAGGCCGCATTCGCTGGACTTGCGGCCGAGACGGTCGGTGGAGTTACGTCCCCGCCCGAGATCGCCTCTTGCACTACCACCGTGTCCGAGGAGCCATAGGTATTGGTGAACTTGATGCTGCCATCCGAGGCGGTCAGAGTGTTTGCCTTGACCCCGTTCACGAGAACATCAAACGTCTTCCCGACGGTGAGGCTCTTGACGGTAATCTCGGTCGACCCACCGGTCGCCGATACCTGGATCGTTGCGCCAGTGGAGCTGTGAGCGGTCTGCTTGACCGATGCGGTACCGGATGTCAGCTGTTTCACTCCGATGTCTGAGCGAGCGGTAACGAGACCGGTCTTCTCCGCGGCCACCTGCCCGTGGAACGTCGCCTTGCCGTCGGCAGTGTAGGACATCCAGGCGGACTCGCCCATGTCAGTGCCGCTCTGGTAGTACGAATCGGTCGGGACTACCAGATTGAACGTGCTCTGCGCTGAATGCAGGTTGGTGATCGCATACTGGGAGAGCATCGCCTCCGAGTTTATTGTCGCGGCGATGCCTCCTTTCATCACGATGACCGGCGCTGCCGTCGTCAGGGTCGTGGCAAGAGCAGTGTCTATCGTTCCAACTGTGGTCCGGGCGTCCGAGTCTCGAGTGCATCCCATCGCTTTGAACATGGCCTCTGCCATGGCGAGATTATGAATCTGATAGGCATCCGGGTCGTAGGAAAGCAACTCAACGTGGAAACCGTACTTGGCTGAGTTGAAAAGCACGTTGTAAACGGCTGTCTGGTCAGCAGGGTTTGACGCTCCATATTCCTGGTAAACCACTAGGTTCGGCCTGTATTGCGCCGGTATGTTGTTCACGAAGTTCATCGTGGATATGGTGTGTCCTGTGAAGTCGAGTGATGTGACGGAGGAAGGGCAGAATCCTTCGATGATGCTCAGATCCGCTGCCATTGATAGGTGGAGCTCGGCCGAGTAGCCGTTGGCGATGACATAAGTCCAGTGACCGGACTGGTAGCTCTCCCTGATCAGGCTTAGATACCCCTCGTACACGAATTGGCTGCGGTTCTGGTAGTCGTTGCGAGGGTTGTTGTAAATGTCGATGCTGTTCATTTCGTCCCAGAAGACGCCTGTCGATCCCCACCACCATGAGTTGGCGGGGTCGTCCTGGATCAGATGCCAGCGATACGTTCCAGTAGTAGTATACGGTCCATTGACAGGATTGCATATCACCGAGCCGTCAGCGGCAGTGAGGGGCGTGCCGGCGGCCTTATACAACTGCCAGGCGACCGGCGTCACTGCCGGCGTATCTGGTGAAACGTTAGGGATGTAAGGGATCTGGGATGATTTGTAGTTCCAGTTGATCTGGGATGGATTGGTTGAATAAGTAGCGACTTTTACTTGGCTGGATTGGACCCAGGATCGGAAGTCGGCTGTCCAGCTCCCGGTGTCCATCACAGTCAGTGGGAATACCGAGGTATGCGGATTCCCCCAAGCGGAGAAGATTTTTGGTGCAACCCATTGGGCGTAGCCGACGTCGTAACCGCGCTGCTTGCCATCGCTGTACTGGTACGGGCGGACGAACATGTGGAAGGTGTGTGCTGTGCCCAAGCCTGGGTTCGGAACGATGCTGTTCATCGACGAATACTTCAGGCTGAAAGTGCTCGGTCCGCCACCGCCCATATCATTCATCCATAGCGGGCTGTACAGGTATGCCACGGTCTCATTGTAACCCCATTCGACACCTAGATTGCCGCTTGGGTTCCGCAGGTCGCAGCAAGGCGCATAGAACCTGGTTGAAGGGTACCAACCGCCGATGCCGAAGCCGGCGGGGGTGTTCTCGTCGAAACCGGGAACGTAGCGGCAGAAATTGCCACTCTTCAGTAGGTTGATCGCCGCGCCGGTCGAGGTGTAGAGGCCGATGAAATAGGTTGTTACTACCTTCTTTATGCCTGGAGCATAGGCCACATTGAGCTCGAAATAGTCACGATAGAAGGTGAAGCTCTGATTCAAGCTGAACTCGGCGCACGACTCGACGAAGAAGACGGTGTTCGTGGACCCGACCCTGCCGAATCGGGAGATGGTCATGCTGATGGACAGATCAACGCCATTCTGGTCATATGTGCCGTCGCCACTATATGCGGCGTTGACGCGGCGGTAACGGATAAAATCGGTGGTGAAGTAAGGGTTTATTGTATAGTCAACGAAAGCGGTTCGATAATCGACCTTTAGTTTGTACTCCTCAGTGAATACCGTAACGATGGAACCGGCCGATTGTATGGTCAGGTTCGAGCTCGCTGTATTCAATGCGAAGTCGGAGGGCGAGCCTAATTGGTTTCCTTGTAATGCATTGTCAGGATTTAGATTATTAATGATATTGGAACCAGAGGCGACGTCGGTGAAAGGCGCCACGATTCCTGTGAACATGAAGAATATTATCGCCAACGCCAGTGCGCTTGCACGCCTGCGTCGGATCTCACCTGTTATAAGCTGTATTCCCCTGCGGAACAGGGCGGCGGTTTCGGGTCTGTCCCGGCTCAAAAGCCTGGCACCTCGGGCGAGCGCTTGGCACAGTTGGGTGTACTTGCGTATGGCAGGAAGCTCCGCTGCCTCGGTCCCGTTTCCTTTACATTGCTGGAACTCGCCGTCAATCACAGACCATCCAGTATTGGCGGTAGCCTCCAAAGAGGTCGGGTCAGAGAGCGCCTCCGCGGCACCTCCATTCAAGGTTTGCTCCGGTCCCAGGCCGATGGCAATGGCGCGTTCCTCACCATTGCCCTGAAGGGTAACAAGATCGTTGCCTGCCTTGTGCTGGATCTTCTTGAAAGGGTCCGGTTCTCCGGGCTCATCTCTTCTTGTGCTTAGCAAGGCTTCTGTCACAGGACGACCTCTATTCTACTCTCTTCTAATTACTCCCCTAAATTGCCTAACTTCCCTTTCCGTAGTCCCCCGAGACGCAATATATATGTTTTTGCTCTGTTATCACGGTTGAAATCAGTAATTGCGGAGCTATCCAGATAGGAGATAGACCTTCAACCAGGCACAGACCTATTCATTATCAAAGAAATGCACTGAAATGCCATAGGAATCGGCAAGAAAGAGGGGGTTCGCTGAGTCGAATAAGAAAGGTGGAGACTCACAACGTGCGGTGCAAGGCACAAATATCGCCGTTCATGGGCAAATTCGAATCTGGCTACCAAACCATTATGAAGCACTAGCCAATTACAACTGAAAGGTGAGTCCGTTGAAGCTTGTGAGAACTGGAAAGGTCAAGCAAGTATACGAGGTGGACGACGAGACGCTGGAGTTCGTATTCACAGACAACATCTCCGTCTTCGATAAGATCATCCCGACCAGCATCCCGTACAAGGGCGAGACCCTATGCCGCGTTGCCGCCTTTTGGTTCCAGTTGCTTCGAAAGAACGGGATTCGCACCCATTTCAAGGAGCTAGTGCCTCCGAACAGAATGAGGGTGAAGAGGGTAGATGTCATCCCGGACTATGACAAACTGAATTGCAAGCTCACCAATTATCTCCTTCCGCTCGAGTTCATCAGTCGCCATTATGTTGCTGGCTCTCTTTTCGATCGGATCAAGGCCAAGGAGATATTGGTCGAGGACCTCGGATTCCCAAAGGATCATGAGCCAAAGTATGGTGAGGAATTGCCGCAGCCGTTCTACGAGATGACCACCAAACTGGAGAAGGTGGACCGGCCTCTCACCACCGAGGAGGCTATCAAAATGGCGGGCTTGACCACCGAGGAATATGAAAGGGTGATCGAACTCCTAGCCAAGATGGACCAGCTGATCGCCTCGGAGGTCCAGGAGAGAATGCTCATTCACGTCGACGGCAAGAAAGAGCTGGCGTTCGACGAAAAGCGCCGGTTGATGGTGGTAGATACGTTCGGCACGGCGGACGAAGACCGCTGGTGGGACGAGGACGAGTNNAGGAAAGTTCACCGAGCTGTCGAAGGAGGCGGTCCGACAGTACTACCGAGAGATCGGCTATTACGATAAACTCGTCAAGGCCAGAAAGGCGAAGAAGCCCGAGCCGGCCATCCCGCCATTGCCCAAAGAGAAGGCGGACGAGGTAAGCGACCTATATATCGAAATGTTCGAGCGCATCACAGGAGAGAGCTTCAGGTAGGCTTCTTTTCATTAAGAAGGGAGGTGTAGAGAGCGAACACATTCTTCGCAGTCTCATTCCAAGTCCATTTGGACTCTGCGTCCGACTCGGCGCTATTGGCCAGCCGTTTCATGAGCTCAGGGTCGTTCCTCAGGTTGACCACCGCATCAGCAATTGCCTGCGGGTCCTTTTCCGCGACCAGGATACCGTTTACACCGTCTTGGATGCAAGTCAGGTTGCCGCCTACCGAGGTGGCCACGATCGGTTTTGCCATCGCCATCGATTCGAGGAGGAAGATGCTCGACCCTTCCTCCGTGCTGCCAGTTCTTATTGAGGGAAGCACGATCGCATCGGCCGCTGCCTCGGCGCTCAATGCCTCACTGTTGGTGATCGTCCCCATGAAGGTGATATCATTGGTCACCCCAAGTTCAGCCGCGAGCGCCTTCATCACTGGGTGAAGCGTCCCATCACCCGCAAGGGCGAGGTGCACTTTCAGTCCCCGTGCCTTCATTAATGGCAATGCCCGCACCAGGTACTCGTGTCCGTTGATGGTAACAAATCCTTTGGCCATGAAGAGCAGGAAGTCGTCCTCCGCTGCGCCCATTTTCATCCTCGAATTCTGCACGCCTTTGGCATCAGCCTTGGCCGATTTGACTCCTGCCAGGTCGACGCCATTCTGCACTACCACGGTTTTCGCCAGCATGCGGTCCCCGAAATGGGAGCGGATCCAGGCGGTCTTGTTCTCGTTGACGAGGATCAGACGGTCCGCTTTCCTCAGTGTCAATTCCTCGATGAGGATATAGATCGGGGTAAGAATCCTGGGTATGAGGCCATAGTTGCCCGCCCTTGCCTCTTCCGAGGAAACGCCGTGAACGGTCATCACCTTGCCCGCGCTACTCGGGGTGAGCACCATGAACTGGGTGTACGGGCTCAAGGCGCATCCTTGGACATGGATTATGTCCGGTCGCCAACTTTTAACCTCCTTGCTTACACGGAAGATGAATGCCAGGGGGAGATTGTGGCTGAGCTTATAGCGGAAGCGCTGGCGTTCAGACCAATCCAGACCTTTCTCATCGAAGGCCATGAATTTCACCTCTAAACCTGGAATCCGGTTTAAGGCGGTATAGAGGTTGATGTCATGGTTCTCTAGACCGTCCATGAAACCTCCATGGGGCCAATTCCCTAGCATTAGGACTCTCAACCTCTCACCTCTGGTCCAAACTGGAATAGGCTTTCAAAGTGAGCTCCACTACCCGGTCCCAAGTGTACTTGGTCCTTATCCTCTCGCTTAAGGCCTCATTTCGCGGCCTTGCGCAGGCGTTCTTGATCCCCCTTGCGATGTCAGAGACATCCTCTGGATCAACATATGAGGCATAGCGATCGAAGTATTCCTTGGTTCCACCATTCTTGCTGATGACCAGGTTCACTCCAGAAAGCCCAGCCTCTAATGCAGTTAGGCCAGGCATCTCATAGTAGCTGGGGAGAGCGAACGTCTTCGCTCCAACGAAAGCTGATCTCAGCATATCCGAATCGTGAGGGATGGGCGGCAGGAATAGGACCTTATCATTCGCTTCCTCACGGCACATCGCCGCATATTCTTTGTCCGGTTCACTTCCAACGATGACCAACTTGGAATGAAAATCTCGGGTCTTGAATGCCTGGATCAGACGCAGGACGTTCTTTTGCGGCTCTATCCTTCCTACGAAGAGGATGTATTGGTCCAGGCCGTATTTCTTTCGGAATAGGTCGGGGTCTCCGGTGGCATAAAGCGAATCGACGCCGTTAGGTACGGTGAAGCACTTGCCCTTAGGCAGCCTGAAAAAGTACTCCAGTTGTATCCTCTCCGTTTCGGTGGTGGGCAGGAGCAAGTCGGCCTTATCGAACGCCTGCGCCAAATTTCCGTATGGGTCGACAGTAGAGAATGGAGGATGCCAAAGCAATTTGCGCATGCTGCCGGAGAACTTCTCGATCAACCTCGAAGATAGGTCCGAGTCGGGCTCTATTCTGTCCACGTGATAGAAAATGGGAGAGAAGACCAGCTTCACTCCCTTCTCTTTTGCAAGGGTCGCGATCTTGAGCGATTCGACGGGGAAGGCGCGAGGA
This sequence comes from Methanomassiliicoccaceae archaeon, assembly GCA_003135935.1. GTDB lineage: Archaea > Thermoplasmatota > Thermoplasmata > Methanomassiliicoccales > UBA472 > FEN-33. The sequence continues at coordinate 12,656 of PNBI01000125.1, read as the reverse complement.
TTGAAGACGTGAACGATGTCTGTATCTCCGATCTTGTCCTTCCACGGGTCAAAGAGGCTCACTTGATAGCGGCCATTGAGCTCGTTGATCTTCCGCATGGTGCTGATCATCTGGATCTCTGCACCTCCGTGGAGGGTGGTCGCCAAGAGATGAGTAATGTAATGAACGGTAGTCATTCAGCGTCCCTCACTAATTGCGGCGCAAGAGATAATATTGTTTGCCATTTCAAATCTCTTATCTTGGGTCGCGGACAAGTTCCACGCTATATTCTGGAATGACCACGGAGAGCACGTCGTCAAGGAATAGCGCATCGCCGAAGTAGGCCTTCCCAACAATGTTGCAAGCATCAACTTTTTCCACATGGAGGAAGCGATAGCCTGACATTACAATGGCGCTCAAATGGTACCGTCCTGGCGCCAATTTGGGAGATTTGAATCGGAACTTGACCCTAAACTTCTCGCCCATCCTTGCGCTGATCATCTCATGGACGAGCTTGGACTTCCCCTGCAAAACCATTACGTCATCTTCGTTGAACAATTGGACCTGGACCTCTAGATTGCTGGCATCTTCCATTCCCGCCTTGAAATCTAGCCAGAGCTCGATGTCCTGGTCGGGGGTCAGCTCGTCAAGCCGATCGCGGTTTGCTAGGCCTATCCAATCCATACGCTTGGTTACAACCCGGTAGACCTCACCATGGCCACCTCCCATTTCGCTGTAGCGGCGGGTCACGTCCGTGGTCTTGCCCACCATGACCATCCTGCCTTCGTCAAGCAGCATTGTGCGGTTGCAGAGCGCCTCGATCATCTTCATATTGTGGCTGACGAAGAGTATCGCCCTTCCTCCCTCGGATACGTCCTTCATCCTGCCGATGCATTTCTTCTGGAATTGGGTATCGCCGACAGCGAGAACCTCGTCCATCAGCAATATCTCTGGCTCTAGGTGGGCTGCCACCGCAAAGGCCAGACGGACGTACATTCCACTGGAGTAGCGCTTGACCGGGGTATCCAGGAAGCGTTCGATCTCCGCGAACTTCACGATCGCGTCGAATTGCCTTTCGATATCGACCTTATGCATTCCTAGTATCGCCCCGTTCAGGAAGATGTTCTCCCTGCCAGTCAGCTCGGGGTGAAACCCGGTTCCAACCTCTAGCAGGCTGGAGACACGTCCCCGGAGCACAACTTCACCCTCGGTCGGATATGTAACTCGAGAAAGTATCTTCAGCAGAGTGCTCTTTCCTGCGCCGTTTCTTCCAATTACCCCGACCATCTCGCCCTTATCGATGGTTAGGCTGATGTCTCTTAGCGCCCAGAATCTCTCCTTCTTGGTGCGCGAATTCTGGTAAACGCGAACAGGGTGCGTGGCAAGAGCGACCAAGGTCTCGCTAAGCCGCGAGTACTCCTCCCTCGCTTGGTGCTTGATGCGGTAATTCTTCGATATCCCTTTGATCTCCATAATTGGTTCTGGCATCAGATCACATCCGCTATCTCTTTCTCATAATGCCTGAAGTAGATCATTCCGGTAAAGAATACTGCGAAAGCCAGGACGGTGGAGACGCCCACCAGGGTCCAATCGATGCTCGTTCCCAGGAATATGCCGCGCTGCAACGAGAGCAGGCCAGAGAGGGGATTAATGTAAATTACCCACTCATAGGCTTTGGGGATGAGCGAAGACGCATAAAGGATCGGTGTTGCGAATAGGAGCATCTGTATGAAAAACGGAACTATGTATCCGACATCCCGATACTTGACGTCGATCGCCGAAACCCATAGTGCCAATCCCGATGCCAGGAGGGCCGTCAATGCGATTGGGAGCAAAAGCAGCAGCACCATCGGCGTTATTGCGACATGGAACACCATCAAGAAGCCGAATAGAAGGACGGTAGCGATTGCATAGTCCAGTAGTGCCGTGACGCAAGGGGTTAGCGGGATGAGGGCTCGGGGAAAATAGACCTTTCCGACCAGATTCTGATTGACGATCAGGCTATTTGCCGAGGTGGAAACGCTATTGCTGAAATAGGTCCAGAGAATGAGGCCAGTGAACGCGAATGCGGGATATGGGATCCCATCGGTGGGAACCTTGAGAAAGCTGCCAAGCAGGAAAGTGAAGATGAGTGCGCTGAACAGAGGTTGAAGGACCGCCCACGCTGCACCGATGACGGTCTGCTTGTAACGTATCTTGACTTCTTTCCAGACCAGGAAGTACAGAAGCTCCTTGTAGGCCCAGATCTCAGAGAAGCCCAAATCGAAGAAACCGGTTTTCGGCTTTATGACCTTGATCCTGGTTTCATTCATGTTTCCATCTTCCCGATCGATGCCACGTCATTTTGGATTGGTGAGTCAAATTCTTATCGTATATTCAAACCTTCCTGGCCGATTACTCAAATTCGAGCCTTGGCGATAGGCCAAGAGCATCAGAAATCGATTCAAGGCTTGAGCCCCACCGATTCGTATGCNNGTGGACCCGCCAGTCGTATTTCTCCCTCACCAGTCGGTTAGCGTTCTGGCCCAGGCTTCTGGCCAACGATTCGTCTTCCAAGAGGCGACCGATTGCCGACACGAAGCCCTCGTCCGTATCCGCCACGATGATGTCTTCCTCGTTCCGGACGTCCAACCCCTCGCAGCCCTTGCTGGTTGAGACTATTGGCCGGCTCGAGGCCATGTACTCCAATATCTTAATGCGCGTCCCGCTTCCGAATCGGAGGGGGACGATGCATACTGTGGCATCGACCATCAGCGGTCTAACGTCTTCTACTCGACCTAGGAAACTAACGTTGCTTGGGATGCGCTCGATCTTCGGGATCGGGCCGCCCGCGATGATGAACTCCGCCTTTCCGATGAAGGGCGGTGCAAGTGCCTGGCATATCTTCTCAACCGCATCATGGTTCGGGGTGTAATCCAATCTGCCGACGAAAAGCACCTGTGGCAATGCACCCTCTTGCCTCGGTGTGGTGAGGCCATAGCGGTTCGCGTCGATGCAGTTCGGGATAACGGTCGAACGGTCGCGGATCTGGGGGATGCGATCCCTTGCCAAGTTAGCATCCCTTTCAGAGGTGAATAGCACATGGTTGGCTCGCCTCATAGCACTCAATTCAAATGCCGTTCCCCTGGAACGGAGCCATGGACCTATGACAGCTCTAAGCGCCCGCATTTGGCCTATCCGGGTTTGGAAAAGGGGAGAGTCGTAAATCGAGTATTGGTTGAGCTCCCAGTAGATATTGTGCTCGTCCAAGATCAGAGGTAGCTTTTCCTGTGCCAGCTCCCTGCCAATGAATAGAAGGTCCAGGGCCTCGACCTGGATGGCATCAAGGCCCTCCCTCGCGCTCTTTACTGTCTCCTGGTCCAATGTTCCCTGGTCTGACCGATAATTCGTGAGAAGGCGCCTCATTCTAGTCTTGTTGTTCTCCGGCGCCGTTATCTTCCTGCTCTCGATGCGTCCATGCATGGCAGCGATGAGCTCGTCATCGATTGTTGCCTCTGGTTCAGTGTAAATCAGGCGGACATCAGAGAACGTGGAGAGCATGCAATGCAAGCTCTGGACCCTGATCCCCCAGCCCGATTTATTCCCACCACAGAATCCGACCGTTCCGACTTTCATATCAAACAGCTCCAGGAAACTCATCTATCATAAAAGCTATTGCCAAAAACAATCAATTCGACGCTCGTTTTCTCAGGCATTCTCATCCATTAACAGAGCATGGCGTCAATATCAATCGAAATAGGGAAAAGGATAACCGCAACCAGGTCCTAATCCGGTCGAGCGGCTCATATGATGTTGAAAGTCAGGTTCCTAGCCAATTATCGCGAATTAGTTGGCAGGAGCGAATGGCTTCTGGAACTGCCAGAGGGGGCGACCGTTGGATCATTGGTCGACGAAACGCTTCGGCAATTCCCTCGTCTGAGAGAGCATAAGGAGGAGCTGATCATTTCCGTGAACAAGAAGCAGGCTTCCGCCCGGCAGGTGCTTCATGAAGGAGATGAGGCGGTGCTTCTTCCTCCAGCGGTCGGAGGATAATGATGCCTGACTCAGGCCGCATCGCTCACTCGATCGTTCTATCCAAGCACCACTTCGATGACCTTATTGCCTTCAGGGCAGCCGACCTCGCCATGGACCTCTAGGATCTTGCATTTCGAGCCTCTCTCCACAGCGATCGGATGGCAGAGGCGGTATAGGTNNCCTTCGAGCGCGATCTTCTGGATCACACCGACCTTCGCCGGCAGTTTCTCCACCTCGACCACCCGGACCCCGTCCTCATGGATCTTGCATTCATGGTGCACCCCTCTCAAGGCTTTGATGCGGTACGTCGAGCCAGCATCAAGGTTGAAGCATACGGTCTTCAGCTTGCACTCGCGGCATTCGGACACGAAACCCTTGTAGACGAAGATGATGCCCTCTTTCGCCTGTCTCTCGCCAATCAGTGTGATAATGACCATTTCTCTGTCTCCCAATCGATCGAATCAATCTCAAATGACCTTGGTGATCGTCGCTATATTCTCAGCAGCCTCTGGGGTAAGTCCCAGGTTGCCCAGGATGGTGAACCGGTCCTTGCGGATCGTATGAGCGGTGCAAAGGGCCTCGATGACCTTCTCGTTGCTGATGCCCAGCTCCTTCGCGCTCGTTGGCGCCCCGATCTTCTGCAGCGCCGTTCTGATGCGTACCCAATCCCCGCCGTGGAGATACATCATCATGATGCAGCCAACCCCGCACTGCTCTCCATGCAGCGCCTTGCCAGGCGCGATCACGTCCAAGGAATGGGAGAACATGTGCTCCGAGCCGCTGGTCGGTCGCGAGGAGCCGGCCACGCTCATGCTTATTCCCGAGATGATTATCGGGCGGATGGCGATCCAAACGCTCTCCTCCATGTTCGGCCGGATCAGGTCTGCGTTGTCTATTATGGTCTGGGCGGTATAGTTCGCCAGCTCGTAGGCGGAACGAGAGAACTCCTCGTTCCTCATTCTCCTGGCAAACTCCCAGTCCTTCAATGCTGTGGAATTGGAGATGACGTCAGCGCACCCTGCGGCCAACAGGCGATAGGGCGCTTTGACGATGACGTTCGTGTCCGCGATGACTCCCAATGGAACCCTCGCATCTAGCGAGAGCGGAACCGAATTGTTCTTGATAGAGGCTCTTCCGGAAGCGATGCCGTCGTGAGAGGCCGAGGTCGGTATGCTCAGGAACTCGATGTTGAGATCCTTGGCCGCCATCTTGGCGAGGTCTATCTTGCTGCCCCCGCCGACGCCTAGGAGGAAGGTCGCCTTTACTTCCCTCGCAGTTTGCTCTACCTTCTCGAGATTCTCCCGGGTCGCTTCGTCCGTGTCGATGATATGGATATCGTAACCGTTCTTCACCAGGTTCTCCCTGATCGGGTCACCGGCCACTTTTCGGGTCTTGCTACCGGTGACGAGGAGCCCTGTGCCACATAATTTGAAGTCTTTGCAGATCGACGGAACGAGGTCGATTACCCCATGCCCGACGAGTACATTGCGAGGAAAAAGCATGTATCGGGCTTTAGTGAAGTCACCCTCTTCCATCCCAGCACCCGGTGTCCCTCTATACTCCTTATGGTTTTTCAAGTTATCGGTAATACGCGGTCTTTTTCAGTAATCTGGCTGTGCCTCTCGATAGCTGCCAAGTGCACATGAATAAGCCCAATGAGCCCTTCTCCGCCAAGTCGGCACTTGAGCGCTATTCGCATATTTGCGGTGGAGAGGTCGGAGTTGGACTTTCGGGCATATTTGATGGTTGAAAGAAGCGACGTTCTTCCGTCTAGTAAGTCGATGCTACCCTTCGCCCTTATCCTAAAGCGAGTGGGTCAATAGATCTCATCATTAATAGTGATAAAAACAGAATTAAATATTATAAGGCCGCTGGAGTCTATGATGGGAGACGTTCGTTTTGGCAAGTTTGGAGAAATAGCGGTCAGCTTGCCTAATCCAGAAAAGCCCCTGACCGATGCCGAGGAGGTCCCGGCGACACATCATAGGTCTCCCTGCATTTCACTATCATTGGACCAAGGAGGAAGGCTGAGATCGGTAAGTCATTCCTTCGAGGAATTGACAGGCTATCCGGCTAATGAGGTGGTCGGAAAAAACTTCTTTGAGATAGTGTCCGTGGAGGACGCGATCAGCACCACGCTGGTAATCGATCACCTCTTGAACGGCGAAGAGGGTCATGGGGCTCATTGGGCAGGACTGCTCAGGAAGGACGACAACCCGCTACCGGTCTTCATGAACCTTATGCCAGTGATCGATTCGATAGGGGTAATGAACATCAATGTCACTATTTGGCATGCCAATGGATACATGAAGCCAGAGGGAAAGCCGTTTCCTTTCCTCGACGACAATGGGCAGGATCGCAGCGCGATGAGCCCTATCAACTTCGGACGCGATGGCGAGTCAGGCAGACCCATCGAGGACGGAGGGGTCGACATCCTCGACCGGGACCTGGAGGCGCTGATTGAGACCTCTAAGGACATCGTGGAATCGGATGACCTTGTGGAAGCCATAGACAAGGACTTGGGCAAGTTCATTGACTTCCTCGGGGTTGATTTTGGCGTATTCAGGCTTATCGTCGAGCAATCCAAGCCGCGAATGGTATGCGCTGGGATGGACTTCAAGAACGGGAGGAAGCTGCTGGAGATGAGGCTGGTGGGAGAGGGAGCGCTCTATCGCGACGTCCAAGCCGGCAAGACGTTCGTCTCGATGGACCTTCAGGGCGACCCCCGCATCATCCTGGAGGACAACGATGTCCGATCCCTGGCCTGCCTGCCAATCAAGTTCCGCAGTGAGGTTTTCGGGGCGGCTTGCTTCGGCTCAAGGAGCATAGGAAGCAGCCTGCAGAGCAAGCTGCCGATCCTTCAGGTCTTCTGTAATCAGGTGGCGCTTTCGCTTCGCAAGGCCCGCCTCAAGACCGAGCTACAGCTGCGCAACAGGGAATTGGAGATCCTTTATGAGACCGCGATGTCCCTGGCTGGAAGCCTGGATTCCCAGAAAGTATTGGAAACGATCCTGAAGAAGGCCTCCGAGCTGGTGAAGGCGGACAATGTTCATATGTTCCGATTGGACCGGAAGAAGAACGCGTTGGTATGCGTGAGCAGCATCTGCGAGTTCAAAGACAACGTCATGGGGCTGGAGTTGAAGCTTGGCGAAGGCATCACTGGTATCGTCGCTCAGTCGGGGAAAGGCATGCTGATCGAGCGCGCCGACAAGGATGAACGCTCCCTGCAGATACCAGGCACGCCAGAAGACCCTAGCTCGTTGATCTCCGTCCCGCTGAAGATGGGAGAGGAGATCCTCGGCGTCGTCACCTTGGAACGAGTGCCCGGAATACCCTTCAACCAATCGGACTTCCGCATCATCGAGATGTTCTCGGTCATGGCCGCGACCGCCATCAATAACGCTCAATTGTACAATAAGATCAACGAGCATGCGGCCTCTCAACAGATGTACACCATCCTGCTCACGCACGACGTGGCCAATTACAACGTCCCGATACACGGGTACCTGGAGATGCTGGCCAAGGACCCGAAGCTAGATGAACGGCAGCGGCGTTACATAATAAGCGCCCTGGCGCAATCGGAGAACATATCCAGCCTGATATCGGACGTGAGGAAGCTGGCATTGCTCCGCACCACCCCGGATGCCGAGATCTCGGTCGAGGCGATAGACCTCACCAGGATCGCCAGGGAATGCATCGAGTCCCTGCGAATGAACACACTCTATGAGGGCATCGAGCTGCATTATTCCCCGCCGCTCGAGGATGCGCTGGTGAAAGGGGATGCGTTCGTCAAGGACATCGTTTATAACCTGATCAGTAACGCCTGTAAATATGGTGGCTCCGCTCCGGTGGAGATCGAGATCTATCCGTATCTCGAAGATAGCTTCGACTATTGGCGGCTGGACGTGATGGACCAAGGGGAAGGTGTCCCCGAGGACCGACGGGCGTTCCTGTTCAAGCGCTTCGACAACTTCAATGTCGAATCAGCCTCAGAAGGCCATGGCATCGGGTTAAGCGTCGTAACAATGCTCGTGGAGAGGCTCGGCGGCAGGGTTTGGGTGGAAGACCGTGAGAAGCTGGACCAGGTCAAGGGGTCTGTGTTCAGTGTGATTTTCCCGAGGTCGAGATTAAATATCGATGATTGAAATGTATGATGGAGGCTGTGTTTGTGGCTGAAGGGCAGAAAGTGGTCAGGGTGCTCATGGTCGACGATAACACAGAGCATATCAACCTTTGTGCGGAGTACTTGCCCAAGGATGAGTTCCAGCTTGAGCCAGCTATAACGGCTGGGGAAGCGCTGGAGAAGTTGAAGGGCAGCGGTTTCGATATCATAGTCCTCGACTATGCCCTCCCGGACATGAACGGAATCGAGCTGATGAAGAAGATCAAGCCGCTCGGCCTCCGCGTCCCGATCATAATGGTCTCGGCGTACGACGACCCTGACCTCAGTTACGAGGCGATCAAGGCCGGGGCTTGCGACTATGTTGTCAAGACCTTCCAGTACTACGAGGCACTGAAGGACCGCATCCTGGAGAACTTGGACGCCTGCCGGGTGCGCTGATCCCCAGGTAATTTCGAATGACGTCCATGAAGCTGATAGTGGGAATCCTTGGCAGCCCGAGGAGAAAGGGCAACAGCGACATTCTGTTGGACAAAGCGCTAAAGGGCGCGGCAGAAGAAGGCGCCGAGGTCAAAAAGGTGATCCTGAACGACCTGGAGATCAAGCCATGCCAAGGTTGCAACGATTGCCACGAGGACGGGACGTGCGTGCAACGGGACAGCCTGACTTCGGTATACGATTTGATCGAGACGGCGGACGCGGTGATCATTGCCTCCCCGATCTATTTCTCAGGGCCGAGCGCCCAGGTCAAGCTGCTCATAGACCGATGCCAATGCCTCTGGGTCCGTAACGAGCTCCTCGGCCGATACCCTTCCGATGCGAAGAAGCGGAAGGGGGCGTTCATCGCCGTCGGCGGGGACCCGAAGGCCGTCTTCAAGCATGCCGTCGGAGAGGTCCGGGCCTTCTATAGCGCCATCGGCCTGGAATACGATGGGGAGATCCTTCTTCCTGGTGTGGAGGGCAAAGGAGAGGTCGTGTCCCATCCAGTCGCATTGGAGGAGGCCGAGCGATTGGGGCGTCGGTTGGCAGCGCCGGTTTAAAGTCTGGCCTGAGGGGTCTGGCAAGCGGTGGAAAGGTCAAGTTGCTTGATCCTCTTTCTCATTATCCCAAAGGCCGCATTGGCCAATATGAAGACCAGGATCAATCCTGCCAATCCGAGGATGTCTGAATTCTGTTGGAAGATGTCACCTAGCGAGGCAATCAGGTTGAACGAGGCATGCAGGACGATCGCTATTCCCACATAGCGCAGCCAACCGACCGGCCTGCCATGGGAGCCCAGGATCCTCGCCCGGGAGATCCCATAACCGCTAATGGAAGTGGCGCTGAGATGCAGTACCATCGAAGTGATCGACCGTATCACCACGGTCACGAAGAGAACGTCCAGGCCTTGGGAGAAGGCGACGACGAAGTAGAGCACGTTCTCGGTTACAGCGAAGCCCAATCCGACCGCCTCCCCATAGACGATGCCATCCTCGATCTCGTTCAAGCGGCCATAGACCGTGAAGACACCGGTAGCTTTTACCAGCTCTTCCACCACGGGCGCGATGATCACAGCGAGTAATATTGCCTCCAGGGTGGGGTCGAAGGGGCCGAAGATCCCGAAACCTCGCGAAAGTGGGCTTCCTGGGAGATACAGCGCCATCTGCACCAGTGTTTCTAGGATTACCGCGGCGGCGACGGCGAACGTTCCTCCGTAGATCATCACGCCTATCAAGGCGGAATAGGGCTCCCTGCGGCACGTCTCCGTGTCCCTGACCCAGATCAGGTAGCCGACCGCTGGAACGATTGCTACGATGATCAGCACCGTCATCCATAGAAGGTCCAATGCCATCGATTTCAAACGTAAAAGTGAGTGGAATGAATATCAAGCTTTGTGCTGTGCCCTCAAACGGTCAATTGAGCGCCGTCCAAACGATGTACCGTTAGCCGGCAGCATTTATCATTATTGGCCAAGGTCTGNNTACACTGACCCTGGCATTCCCCAGTGCTCGGATGGCGAAGCGGGTTATCAAGGCCTTGGTGAGCATGCAATTCGCAGGATTGCGGTGGATCCCATTCTCCCATGGGCACTTACTCACCGTGATTAGAATTCGATCCTCCTCCACCACGGACTCAAACTGACCACCGAGGTCGTTGAACATCTCTGCGATGCCCCGACCCAAAGTCCCCAGGTCGGTTTGGCGGCCAGGGCCGAGGTAGTCCAGGTATAACGCCTGCTCGAGCTTGTCCGAAAGCATCGAGACGAGCTTCCTTCTCTCCTCGTCCGAGAACGATCGCTTCATCAGCAGCGGGATTAGCGTGCTCACCACCTCGCGCAGCTTCACACCCGATTCTTGCACCTTGCACTTCTCCGCTTCCTGCTCGGCCCGCTCCGCCAAGGTGACGTCCCTTGATATCGAGGATACCTCCACGACAGCGCCCGACGCATTGCGGACCGGTGAGTAGGTCACGGCAACCGGCACGCTCCTTCCCTCCTTGGTCACCAGAACGGACCGAAGGTTGCTCACAGTTTCGCCGGCGACCACCCGCTTCATTATATCACGCACTTCCGGAAGCTGGTCCACCGGCACGTTGACCATGATCCGGCCGACCGCCTCCTCTTCGCGGTAGCCATAGATCTTCGTCGCGGCCTCGTTCCAAGTGCGGACGATGCCGTCGAGGCCATAGGTGATTATTGCATCGGCCGAATTCTGGATCAGCCTTTCCAGATAATCCTTGGTCTCTTGAGCCTGACTATAGAGCATGGATTTGTGAATGGTGGAGCCGACCTGAGCCCCGACTATACCGAGCAAGCGCTTTGCCTCCTCGTCGAACCAGGCGCCGCTCCTTGCGGTCAAAACCATTACGCCGAGCGGACGGTCCAAGCAGATCAAAGGGATGGAGGCCCAGGAGCTCCCGCCGCCCCCGTTCTCGTTTACCGCAAAGGCGATTCGCGAGCTGGCCGCCTCTTTCACGATAGGATGGTCCAAAGGCAACGACCCGAAGTCGGCGATGAACTTCTTGGTGACGCCGATGTGCTGCCGCAGCACGAACCGATTGTCGTTCTTAAGATAGATCGCTCCGGAATCCGATCTGAAGTAGCTCATGTTTAGAGAGAGCAGCTGTTTCAGGACAACATCCAGGTCCATCGTTTTGTCCATCTGGACCGCCATGTCGTTCAGGAACTTCAGTTGCTCGAGGATCCGCTCCTTCTCCACCACCAGGCGCTGATCCTCCATCGCCCCCTCGATTGATTCCAGCAGCTGTCCGAGCTTGAACGGCTTCTGGATATAGTCATAGGTGCGCTTCCTCAGCGCCCTGATGGCTGTCTCCACTGAAGGATGCCCGGTGATGAGGACCACCTTTGCCCGAGGAGCGATCTCCTCGACCTTGTCTAGCAGTACCGTTCCAGGCGTATCTGGAAGGCGTATGTCGAGAACGATGATATTGAAGAAGGATTCGCTCAGGGCTTTCAGCCCTTCCTCCCCTGTTCCGGCCGTGACCACATCGTAGCCGTGATAGCGCAGTAGCTGGCCAAGAATATCGCGAATGCCTGACTCATCGTCGATGACCAGTATCTTTGGGGACATCAGATGCTCCAGATTGAACCGCGGCTGTTTCCTCGTTTCACCTTATCCTACCATCATTATCTTCTTAGATAATAACCTGCCCGACTTTCCAGACCAGATTGATTATTGGAATTGTCCCGGATATGAATAGCTAATCAGTCCGTAGCCAGATAATTGCCGGACTTCGCCTTCTTCGTTATTGTGGCTGGGGAACTGACGAACTCCTTGTCCTCTCCGACCTCCGCCACGATATCCTTAATTATCGGGGTGAAGGGGTCGATGAATGCGCCTTTGAGCCCTTTCTCCTTGATGCGGTCCAGGTCCGATTCGAGGATGCCGCCACCGACGATCACCCTTACCTCTGAACCCTCTAATTGGGAGAGCATGGCTTCAGTGACGCCCACCTTAGTCCCCAATCGTATCACGTCGATGACCGCGACTTCCTCAAATCCGATGTCCTTCATCGCCTTTATCGAGTCTTTGATGGTGGAGGGGCCGGCATTCGCCCTCTTCCAAATGACATTGTCGTTTGCGACATGGATGCAAGGCACGCAGCGATCCGATAGTGCGAATATCTCATCGAACAGCTTGAGCGAGCTGCATAGCGAGGTGTCCACCAGTGCCCTCGATACCTCGATGGCGAACGCATCGTACACGTCCGCCTCGGACCTTATCCCCAAATCAAGCCAGACATCGTACTTGTGTTTAACCAGCTCCCGAAGAACTCGGAAGTTCGGCTTGCCGTTTCGAACCCCGGACAAGTCCATCAGCAGGATATCGGAGGCGTTGTACCTCTGGCCAGACACCGCTCTCCAATAACGATCGAAGGAGACATGGTATTCGCTCCGGTCCATATTGGAGCCGTCCCAGCGCAGGTCGACCACCTCCGCATCGATTCCCGTCTGCTCGACAGCCTCAAGCGCATGGGACACCATCGAGAGATAGGTCAACACTGTTACCTGGCTGCCCGCGCGGCGAACCGCAGCCTTCCCCAC